>JALSJU010000122.1 GCA_026989145.1 Thiotrichaceae bacterium | reverse complement strand
GGGATGATCCTGTTAAAAGATCTGAGTTAGTCGCATCATTAAAACAAAAACATCAAGGCTGGCAGAAAGATAATACAAAAATCATCTACGGTGGAGAAATGCCAGATGTAGCTGCTTGGTTTGATAAGGCTGATGTCTTCCCACTCACCACGCTGTTGTTTGAAGGACTACCATTTCCTGTGCCAAACCAGCCAAGCAAATACTTAGATGCTATTTATACTTTTGATTATAGACAGCTACCACCTAAGGATAAACGCACGGTTCATGCGCATCGTATTTATTTTAAGGAGTGAAAGCTGCTGGTACGAAGTGATTCGATTCTAAAATAAGCAGGTAAAAAAATAGCGATTATTAAATAACCGCTATTTCTGTTATTTTCTGCCTGAAGCTTACACCTCAGGCAAGTTATCGCCTAGCGATTAGTCCCGTAAGAACATGGCTTCCAGGTAAACTGCTGGAACACCAGTTTCCCATGGTGCTATTTTGCTTTCGGTAACGAGTGTTGCGTGAGTTTTTGGGAGAAGATCTTTCCAATCGCTCCAGTGAGCTTTCGCATAGCCATATAGCTGACTGGAGTAAAGCGCTCCTTGTTCACTAAGCTTTTGATGTAGCTCGGCGTAATTTGGGATATCACGATCCTTATACTCCACAAACCTTACTTCTACGTTAGAGTTACATTCAGGCTTAGGTAGGTAAGTATACGGTGTCCCCGTTGCAGGATTAATGATATTTAATGCCGCAAGATGCGCACCTTGTAAAACTTCTGATCCTTTAATCAGTCTTTCTTTATGCCTCTCGAATAGATTTTCTCCATCTTGTAGATAAAGGATTTGTGCCATATTCAACAGAGGTTCCATACCCATATGGGCGTGACCCATATCTCTATAATATTCTTCAACCAGACCATCATGTTGAAAACAACTACTCCCTTCTCCTATATACCAAATGCCATCTAGATTATCTAAGTTTCCTCCATGAATCCGAGAAACTGGCATTCTGCCATCTATATCATCTAGGCCATTTGCATAAAAGGTATTTGGCACACCTAAAGGATCACTGTTTAAATATATTTGTGAAACAAACAAAGAGTCAATAGAACGACTGATGAAATTAAACTTATCTGTAGCTATTTTTCGAGCTTCATTTGTAGTCGCAAAAGAGTCCTTGACGATCCAGTAAGATAGTTTGGCCATAAGTTGTGACGACACCCAGTTCCCCCCTAGACGGCCAAGCTCAAACTTCTCACCCTGCATTGTGGAATAAATCGTATCCATAAACTGCTCTGCTCTAGCTTTCTCGGCAGCGGGGTATTCGTAACCTATATCATTGTGTAATAATATCTCTATTGCATTGGCATATTCTTTAACATGCCAACTTACTTCAACTCCTTTTCCATGTCCTGCAATTCCTCCAAATACCTTAGCCCATTTATCAATGGATTTTACAGCCATGTCAAAGTGCTTAGGGTTTTTCTCGACAAAGCCTCGAACAGCCCAATAGGTGGCTCCTTTGCTTTCATTTACCCACAAGTTGACGATGCCCCTATCATTTTTCCGATCTAAAGTCCTTTTTGTAGGGAAGCGAGAACTACCTGCTACAAAGCTATCTGGATTTTTGTTTATAGATTTATTGTTATCGCTACTAAATTCAGAATAGATCTTTCCTGTTTGTTTACTACGCCATTGTTTTAAGGTGGAAAAAGGTAGTGTGACGCCTTTGTGTTTTATCTCAGATATGATTTTAAACGGAACTACAGCATCTTTTTCTTTTACGGATACAGAAGACACGTGTATCGCTAAATTCTGTTGATCGCTTCTACCAACGATATAAGCGGTCTCACCGGTTGCAGTAAATTCGAAGGTATGCTCCGTATAGCCATACTTTGCCGTACTGGAAGATTCTCCCAGCACGTTGGCCTTTTCTGCGGAAGGAATGTTTGACTCTACGCTAAAATAGACATCTGCTCCAGAGTAGAAAGTATTACTATTTACATCTGGCTTAAAGGATACTGCATTAACTGTGTACACTCTTCCTGGCTTTGTCGGTATTTCTTGATATATCTGAGATTTGTCCGCCCTTTTATTGATGGATAATGAGTATTGATCTGTACCGGTACCATGATACGCATATTCAACGGGGCGCCCCCCGGTACTTTTCCATGCACCTATATTGAGGGCAGATAACTTATTATGCCCGCCCACGACTAACTCCGCGGTCGTGGGGATCCTGTAGGTATAGTTAGGCTCTGGGGTTTCGATCTTTTCAGGGATCTCAATCTCGATTTTTTCTACCGCGACGGCTCCCACTTTAACCGGGCCAAAGTGTGCTACATTGTTGATTTTAGTAACAGACTGTTGCTCTGTTCTAAAGCTACTTTTATCAAGCAATAAGACCTTGTTGCCGTTTGAGGGTTTTACAAATACTCTATAGGTCTGATTATTGCGATTCATCTCAAGCGTAAACGTATACTTGTTTTTTGCAGTGTAAGGCACCCTTTTACTTGCCGTATAGGTGCTTCCATTTCTCACATCTATATTGCCCGATTGAGCAAATCGAACAATCATAGCTAAATCAGTATAAGTATTTGCTTTTCCATCTGAGAAGCCAATAACGGCGTCAATTTTGTTACCCTTAGGCGCTGCTACAAAAGTGTATATGGCAAGACTGTCTTGTGTAGTGACAGCCTTATTATGCCAAATTTTAAAAGGTGCAGGATTAACAGATGGAGTTTCTTTTACGACAATAGCACCAACGTTAACAGGGCCATAATGTGCGGTATTGTTTATTTTATCAATCGACTGTTGTTCTGTTCTAAAGCTACTTTTATCAAGCAATAAGACCTTGTTGCCGTTTGAGGGTTGCACAAATACTCTATAGGTATGATCACTGCGGTTCATCTCAAACGTAAACGTATACTTGGTGTTAGCAGTGTAGGGCACTTTTTTATTTGCAACGTAACGGCCTCCATTTCTCACATCTATATTACCCGTTGGAGCAAATCGAACGATCATGGCTAAATCAGTATAAGCACTTGCTTTCCCATCTGAGAAGCCAATGACCGCATCAATTTTATTACCCTGGGGTGTTGCTACAAAAGTGTATTGAGCATCCTCTTTTTGTGTGCGGATTGGTTGGTTGCGCCAAGTGATGTCTGCCTTGTTTGTAGAGTATTCTTTTGCCTTGTGAAAGAGATCTGATTTTCCTAAATGAGACTTGGATTCACTTACAGTAGTGTTCTCAGCTCTAACACCATAACTTGTTAATAGTAGTGTTATTGTAATGCTGATTAGGAGCCCTTCCTTATATTTAAGTATTTTCATATCCATGTCCTTGTTTTGGGGATTATTTTATGAGCATAACTTATTTTCCATACAATAATTTTTGTAGAAATAATACTCAGACTATAAGACTACATGAATATCCATTAGTTCATTTAATGAGTGTTATTATCATGTAAATTGTTTGAATGCTTTATTCGAAAGTATGATAGAAGAAAGATTGAATTATTTTCTCCTGCCTTTTCGTGCTTACATTTAGATAGCAAGAGTGCTTTAAACGTACTACAGTCTAAGTTAACACTACCTTTTAAGGATTCCCATGACCGTCAAACAAGGCTTCAACCTCTTATCCATAGCGGTTCCTGCTGTGCTTGTATTGTTATCATTGATTTGGTTGCCGTTCTTATGGGGTTTCTTAGTTATTCTGCCAATCATAGTATTGGGCCTGTGGGATATTACGCAACGTAAAAAAACCTTATTGCGTCTGTATCCGGTTATAGGTCATTTCCGTTATTTCTTAGAGTCGGTACGTCCAGAAATTCAGCAATATTTTATCGAATCAGACACCAACGGTAAACCGATTAGCCGTGAGTTTAGAAATCTGGTTTATCAACGTGCAAAAGGAGATAGAGATACGCGGCCTTTCGGCACGGTGTTTGACGTGTATCGCACGGGTTATGAATGGATTAACCATTCACTAGCGCCTAGCAAAGGTTTAGAACAGAATCCACGCATTATCTTTGGTAGCTTACATTGCAGTCAGCCTTATGCCGCATCACCGTTAAACATTTCAGCTATGAGTTATGGTGCTTTAAGTAAAACGGCTATTATGGCATTGAACAAAGGCGCTAAAGCAGGAGACTTTGCGCACAACACGGGTGAAGGCGGGGTTAGCCCATACCATACTAAGCATGGTGGTGATTTAATCTGGCAGATTGGCACAGGGTATTTTGGTTGCAGAATGGATGATGGTGCTTTTTGTGAAGAACAATTTGCAGAAGTAGCGCAAAGCAAACAGATTAAAATGATCGAGATTAAGCTCTCTCAAGGTGCAAAACCCGGGCATGGCGGAATTTTACCAGCCGCCAAAGTTACGCAGGAAATTGTGGATATTCGTCATGTGAAGCTAGGTGAAGATGTTATTTCTCCGCCTTCGCATTCTGCTTTTTCAACGCCAAAAGGCTTGCTTGAATTTATCGTAAAGCTACGCAAACTATCAGATGGCAAGCCTACTGGCTTTAAATTATGTATTGGGCATAAATCAGAGTTTCTTTCCATCTGTAAAGCGATGCTTGAAACAGGCATTACGCCAGACTTTATAAAAATTGATGGCGGTGAGGGAGGTACCGGAGCTTCACCAATAGAGTTAACGAACTCAGTCGTTATGCCATTACATGATGCCGTATCATTTGTTAACAATGCGCTGGTTGGTGTTAGTTTGCGTGACAAAATTCGTCTTGTAGCTGCGGGTAAAATTATCTCCGCGTTTCATATGGTGAAAATCATCGCATTAGGCGCAGACACGGTTAACTCGGCAAGGGGCATGATGTTTGCATTAGGCTGTATTCAAGCGCGTCACTGCAATACTGATGCCTGCCCGACGGGTATCGCTACTCAAAACCCTACACGCTATCAAGCTTTGGATGTGAGTGATAAAGGCGAGCGTGTGGCGCACTATCACAAGTCGATGATTCATCACTTAATGGATTTACTGGCGGTTGCGGGTGTACGATCTACTGATGATATAAAGCCTCATCACATACAACGGCGTGTAAGTGAGGTTGAGGTAAAAAGCTATGAGGAAATTTATGATGTGCTGCAGAAGGGTGATTTACTCAGCAAGGAGTTACCAAAGCATTGGCAGAAGGATTGGAATTTGGCGAGTGCCAATGCTTGGTAACAAATGGTTAGTGTCTACTCATGGTAAAGCTTAAAAAGTGATTTTAGTAACGGCAACTTGCAACCCAGGGTTTACTTCTATATGCAAGCGGATAGCAGGACCAATATAGCGGCTAACGTCTTCTTCATAAAGCTGGTCGGTGTTGCCCACTTGTCTTATGTCACCTGCGGGTTGTTCAAATAACAGCTTGCGCCCACCTTTAGCATCTACTGCATATAGGCGGAAGTAGTCATGTGGATTGCCATCAGCGTTTAAGTAGTGCCAGTAAAAACGTAAATAGCTTTTTCCATTTCTGATTCTTACTGCTGGTGAGGTTGCACTATTTCCGGTTTTTTTCCAGCGCCTTACCGAGCGACCACTTATTGATGTCACAAGGTTAGCTGCTGCACTAGTAGGCTTTGTTTTAACGGGTGCTTGGACCGCTGGCTGGTTGTGTACGACGGCTTGTTTAACAGGTTTTGCTGTTGGCTCGTCAATAACAGGGTCAGGTAGATTATCAACCACAGGTGGTAAATAGGCCTTACGCCTTGGCGCAACGTAGGTTGAGCGTGTTGACAAGTAATCCATTAAGGCGGCATATTTGGGTGAGGTTTTTTGATCTAAGCTATCCAACATGCCAAAAAAATTCTTCGGCTCTACTTCGCCGATACCATAGAAATGCAGCAATAAACCACCGCCACCTTGTTGCCAAGTATTTAGATATTGTTTATATGCTTGTCGCATACGCGGGTCATTCTGCGCACTCATAAATAGGTTAAGCACGGCAGGGTCTTTTACTGTGTGTGGGGGGTCGTAGCGTATTAAATGCTGGCCTGCCTCATAGGCTAATAACTCAAGGCCATATTTATCGGCAAGCTTTTTATTGGAATAAATTTGATCACGCAAGCGCGACATTGCGCCACCTTCAGGGCCGTTTTTAATCATTCCACCGTGTAAAATTTCTTGGAAGAGTCGTGATTTTCCACCATCGCCATCTCTTGTCCATGCCTTAACGGTTGCGCGGTTTTCTTTACGCGCAATATAGTCGCCAAAGTAGGGGCCGATGCCGTAACCATCAACACGGTTCCCACAGCCATTGGCTTCCTTCCATAATGGACATTCAAGAATTTCTTTACCAATCCAAGGGACTGAGTTAAGTGAGCCTAGTACACATTTCACACGGTTGCGCTGACCACCAAACTCTTTCTTAAAAATTTGGCACATTTCAACGCTACGTTTGGCGTACCAGTTTGCGCCAAGTAAAACGCGGCGTTTGCCGGGGGCTACTTTTTTATAAGGAAAGTTCCAGAGCTTGTCTGCTTTACGCGCGGCATAAGTTGCAGCAGGGAAGATGCTGTTCCACACTTCATTAGAGTATTCAATATACACTTTTTGATCTTTGCGTAAGCGATTTTTAACCATACGGGCGTACTGACGCATGTATGCATCGTTGGCTTTGTAGGGCACACTTAGCCATGGAGTAGCATTTATTGCATTCGCTAAATCAACCATACGTTCTGCTGGTACGCCATTTGGCCCTGTGTAATGTGCGGCGCCTATGGTCGCACGTTGCCACCACTCCTTAGCAACGTTACCACGTGGGTTGGTCCAAGGCATAAAACGTAGTGCGTGCATATCACGTACTTTTCTCAGGTAATCTATATTAAATATTTGGCGCTTATAATTATGCTCGTTTCTTTTGGGCACAATACTTAGTTTACGGATGTAATTACCGTTTCTTCTAGGGTCTGTCTGGAGTATTTGGAGTCTTAAATTACGTTTTGGTGAGAGTAAGTCAAACTCTATGTGGCCGTTAAACTCGTTAATAATCTTAAGGTCACCAGTCATTTTAATGAGACCTTCACCTTCATAGAGGATTACATATCGTCCCGTAGGAAAAGCTCTTGGGAGCTTCCAAGTGCTTGTTACGCTGGTATAAATTGCGGGGTCTTGCTGGGGAGGGAGTGAACGAACCCAGCCATCACCATCTAAATCTAATAAGGCTTGCTCACCCGTATTTAAGGATTTTTTTCGTGAACAGCCTGGGTCAATAGGTTGGCTAGCACGCCAGTCATATTCACAGGAGGTAAACCAACCACGTGATGACTTAAAAATATCTGTAAACGGAATTGCTGAGGTTAATTTTCCTAAACTTGCGACATTAATGCCTAATTTAGGATGATTGGTTTGGCGTGCGCTAGCAGGTAAAAGTGCAACAGTGATAACTAATAAAAGCACCCCTTTTAAAAAACGCGATGACATATACTCTCCTTGAAGGTTATCACGCAGGGCATGATAATCGGTTGTTATTTTTAGGAATCTCTGAATAACCTAGCTGAATTCTGGCAACGCCAAGTTTTCAAATTCGAGGCATTGATTTATAGCATAGTTATTCTATGGTTTAAATCAATAACGAAGAAGTTGGAAGCTTGGCTAAGCCGCGTTAGCTAATAAGAGCGGCGAGTTTACAAGGCACCAACTCCGTTGTTGTTATTTTTTGCGAAGGGAGCGACCATTCTCAAAAAATACGCCTAGGACTTGGTGCCTTGTAAACTCGCAGAATCCAACTAGGTTGTTCAGAGCTTCCTTTAATAATGTGAGCTTATCTTTAAAGTGTCTGCTTATCAATATTAGTCTACTTTTGCTTGTATTTGTTCAAATCGTTTACTGGCTAAAACTATTAGTATTAAAACGGGCATGCCCATTAAAGCAGTTATAATAAAGAAGTTAGGATAGCCTAACTCATCAACCATTGAGCCAGAATAACCACCTAATATTTTAGGTAATAAAGTCATTAACGAGCTGAAAATAGCATATTGTACTGCAGTAAATGAGATATTGGTTAAGCTTGATAAAAACGCAATAAACGCAGCGCTGGCTAAACCAGCGGATAAATTGTCCGCCGAAATAACCAAATAAAGCATTGGCAAGTTATGACCTAGGCCTGCTAAGACCATAAATAATAAGTTAGTAACTGCGGATAACAATGCGCCTAAAAAGAGTATTTTTAAGACTCCAAACCTAACCGCTAAAAGCCCGCCTAAAAATCCACCTGCAATTGTCATAAACAAGCCAAAGGTTTTTACTACGCTGGCAATTTCAATTTTAGTAAAACCTAAATCCTGATAAAAAACATTTGAGATAACCCCCAGTACAATATCCGAAATTCGATATAAACCGATAAGCGCTAATAACAACCAAGCTAATGAATAACCGTATCGAGAGAAGAAGTCTTTAACCGGTGCCACATAGGTATTAATCACCATTGATTTATTAACAATGCCGAAACGAGTTAAAAGCATTGCAACCATCCCTGCCGCGAGTAAGGCAGAAAACAAACGCAAGGCTTGCACTAAAAATGCAGCTAAGTGTTTATTTGAGAAAGCATCCGTTAACGTTGTTTTAAGGTTTTTTGCAAAATCCACACTAAAATAAAATACTGCGATAAAGCTAGCAACGGCAAAGGCAAATAGTAATAAAAAGCGAAAATAATCTGAGCCTGAATAAAGTGATTCGTCAGCACGTTGTGTTTTAGG
>JALSJU010000121.1 GCA_026989145.1 Thiotrichaceae bacterium | reverse complement strand
ACCTTGTTAAAAACAAGCAAAGCAACGTTCGCAATAGAGTCATCACACGACTTTTAGAACTCGCACGAATCGTCCCTGAAATGGAAAACTGGGTAAAACAAATCAAACCCGATGAGCCTTTTCAAGTAGTCAGCAAGCTACCAGACGAAGCAGAAGGACAAGGCATCATCGAAGCCGCACGCGGAAGCTTAGGACATTGGATACGGATTCGAAACGGTAGAATTTTGAATTATCAGATTATTGCACCAACAACATGGAATTTCTCACCCAGAGATAAAGATGATGTAGCAGGTGCGCTTGAACAGGCTTTGATTGGGACAGAACTAGGGGATGAAGGCAATAACTCTGTTTCCATCCAGCATATTGTGAGGTCGTTTGACCCGTGCATGGTTTGTACCGTCCATTAAACCGCACATTCATCTTTCGCCCCAACTCGGCGTTGCTGAGGAAGCACTGATTAAGTCTAGCTATTTTAGGCTGGGGTAGAATCATTCTGGTTTTTTCCAAAGTGAGTCGTAATTGTTACTCTATTGCGGCGACCTTTGGGGAAAAGCAGGATGATTATAGCCAGTATAAAATAGCTAGACTTGATTAGTACTTCCGCTAAGTGCTCAATCGGGGCACATACTTATTGTATACTCCCTCTTTGCGTGCGAGTGCGCTTATCAAACGCTAGGTACAGAGCACCATTTTATCAGCAGTGAATGCTCCTTTGGTTTAAACTTTCCTGATTGGACTGTGGTTGACCAATGGTTGCCATCATAACTAATGACTTCATGTGGTTACCTTTGTATACCACAATTATTTATCCAAACAGTTCGTATTTATGGTGCAGATTGTTAAGATAGAATTCACAGAAATTACATACACAAAAACATGACAAATTACCTATCACAGTTACTCAGGGATGCAGGAAAACGCTTAGTGCCTTTTCTTGATTGGATACATGAACTTAAAAGCCCAGAGGTTCTTAAGGCCGATATTATTGCGGGTGTTACTGTTGCGTTAATCGTTATCCCTCAATCTATGGCTTATGCTCAGCTTGCGGGTTTACCACCTGAAGCGGGTTTGTATGCGGCATTTTTAGTGCCTATTGTGGCGGCTTTGTTTGGCTCTTCTCGCCAATTGCAAAATGGCCCTGTGGCAATTATTTCTTTGATGACAGCTGCGGCACTGATCCCTTTAAACCTGAGTATGGAGCAGTACATTGCTTATGCGGCCATGTTGGCAATTTTTGCCGGCTTAATGCAACTTATTTTAGGGTTTTTGCGCCTTGGTGTTCTGGTAGATTTTTTATCGCACCCTGTTGTGATCGGCTTTACCAACGCAGCTGCAGTAGTGATTAGTAGCTTACAAATTGGCAAACTCTTAGGTATTGAGACACAAACTGGTGGGCATTTGTATGAAACGCTTTGGCAATTGTTGCTTGATATTCCTGATAAAACACATATTCCTACGCTCTTTATGGGCCTGTCCTCATTGGCAATGTTGCTTCTGCTAAAGAAGTTTACACCCAAGCTCCCTGGGATTTTGATTACGGTTGTTATCTCGATTTTGGCTTCGTGGCTGATTGGCTACAATGAAATGGGCGGTAAAATTGTTGCTGAAATAGAAAGTGGCCTGCCATCATTCATTATCCCAAGTATTGATACCAGCCATATTCCTGCGTTGTTATTACCTGCTTTGATGATTGCTTTATTGAGTTTTGTTGAGGCTTTTTCTATCGCTAAAGCGGTCGCATCACGGACTCGACAACATTTATCAGCAGATCAAGAAATGGTCGGTAAAGGGTTGGCTAATCTAGTTGCAGGTGTCACTCAAGGTTACTCAGTTTCAGGCTCATTCTCTCGTACTGCTGTCGCATTTGATGCTGGTGCAAAAACAGGTTTTGCTGCAATTGTTTCTGGCATTATTGTGGGTATCACTCTCTTATTTTTAACACCTCTGCTTTATCATTTACCTGTAGCAACGCTTGCGGCAGTTATTATTGTGGCAGTTATTGGTTTAATTCATTTTCAGCCATTCAAACATGCTTGGTCAGTTAACCCGCATGATGCTGTTGTGGCGTTAGCAGTATTTCTTACAACTCTTTATTTTGCTCCTCATCTTGAATGGGGTATCTTTATTGGCGTAGGTCTTTCGATTGCATTTTATCTGTTTCGTACTATGCAGCCTCACTTTGCAGAAGTTGCTCTTCACGAAGATGATACCTTTCGTGATGCTGAGGTGTTTAATCTAGAAACCAGCCAAGATGTTGCTTTCTATCGCTATGATGGTGATTTATATTTCGCCAACGCAGGTTACCTTGAACGAAAACTATTAAATGCAGTTGCCGACAAATCAAATTTAAAAGTTCTAGTTTTAGACATCGAAGCGGTAGAACAGATTGATGTGACGGGTGAGGAAATGTTAGTCCATATGACATCTCGCCTTAAAGAAGCTGGAATTGAATTTTATATCACACGTGCAAAACATAAGGTTGAAGAAGTACTTAAACGCTCAGGACTTTATGAAAAGATCGGAGGAGATGCACACTTCTTTGGGAGACGTGTTCATGCTATTGAGGCCATCAAAGAAAAATATGGTAATACAGTAGACGTAAGCCACTTGGAATACCATAAACCTGTAGAAGAATTGGAGCAGGAAAACGACAAAGAAAGTGAACCTAATATAGAGCCAAAAACATCTTGATGATCAATTTCACTTAGCGTTAGCTTGCCAAAACTGCTCTACATTCTAGCCAACTTAATCAGATTGTCCTTAGCACCACTTTAAAACTTATCACAAAGAAATTCTTATTTAACTCAGCATATACGATGTTATGAATATTACACAAAATAATAATTTATTATAAAAAACACTTCCATATTTCAGTTTGACTTCAGTCGCTCCCTGTAGAGTTCAAATTACAGCAACAGAGGTAAAGAAATATGGATACTAAACAAACTAAAATCTGGGATATTTTTATCAGAGTATTCCATTGGAGCCTTTTGGCTACCTTTTCCATTACTTATCTCACAGAAGATGATTTTCCCACGCTGCATGTTTATGCAGGTTACACCATGATGGCTTTAATAGCTTTGCGTTTAGTTTGGGGGTTCGTTGGAAGTCGTCATGCACGTTTTAGCAACTTTGTCGTTAAGCCAAGCGCTGTGATTGAGTACATGAAAGAGGTCGTTCAATTTCGGGCAAAACGCTATCTGGGGCATAACCCAGCAGGTGGTGCTATGGTGATTGCGCTCCTGATTAGTCTTTCAATGACCTTATTATTTGGTTTGCTCACCTTTGGAGCATCTGAGTTTTCTGGCCCATTGGCGGGGTTAGTTGGTGGTATTAATGGATCACTTGCGAATATTTTTGAAGAATTACATGAGTTCTTTGCAAACGCCACCGTACTTTTAGTGGCCTTGCATGTGTTTGGGGTGTTAGTCGCCAGCTTTCAACATGGAGAAAACTTAATTAAAAGTATGTTCACCGGATTCAAACAAATCAATCAAGATGATCAACATTAGAGGTATTAACATGAAAAAGAAAATAGTTGTTCCACTCATTTTGCTACTCAGCAGTCATACGATTATGGCTGATGCTATTAATGATATGTTTACTCAATACCAGCAACAAGGTGTCAGTAATGCGAGTGAGCAGACAGGTAAAACATTATGGAATAAAAAATTTACCGATAAAAAAACAGGAAAAGATCGAAGTTGCACTAGCTGTCACGGCGTTGATTTAACGAAAGTAGGTAAACACGTGAGAACTGGCAAGAAGATTAACCCAATGGCTCCAAGTGTTAATAAAAAAAGCCTTACAGATGTTAAAAATATTAAAAAATGGTTTAAACGCAACTGTAAATGGACATTGGGACGAGAGTGTAGCGCCCAAGAACAGGCAGACATACTCACATATTTGAAGAATCAGTAACAAATTAAAGGAGAGAACAATGAAAAACATGACAACATTTATTACAGCAACGGGTGTTATTGGACTAATATTAACAGCAAGCCTTGTAATGGGTGATGACGACAAGTATGAAAGAAATGAACGTGACGAAGGTTTTCTTAGTCAGCTCTTTTCTAAAAAAACTGACGTCGCTCCTGTAAAAAATGCAGTATATAAGGAAGAATGTGGCAGTTGCCATTTTGCTTATCAGCCTGGGCTATTACCCGCTCGGTCTTGGAAAAAGATGATGGGCGACCTTGAAAATCACTTTGATGAAAATGCCGAGTTGGATAAAGACACTCAAATAGCATTGACTAAATACTTGGTAGAAAATGCTGCCGATGATGCAAATTATAAACGTTCAAGACGTATTATGAATTCATTAAGTAAAAATGACACACCATTACGAATTACTGAAACACCTTATTTTATTCGTAAACATGATGAGATACCCAAACGCATGGTACAAGATAATCCTAAATTAGGTTCATTTAGTAAGTGTGCAGCATGCCATGTGAATGCCGAAAAAGGTTCATATGAAGAAGATGATGTGCGTATCCCAGGAATAGGAAAATGGGACGATTAATTGCTGCCGCCTTCATGAGTTTAATGCTTATTGCTTATAGTAATAGCTTTGCTGATGATGACCATGATGAGGCTTATGAATTATTACGCTCTGGCGATATTCTATCGTTGGAAAAGATTCTGGAAATTAGCCGTAAGCAAATTCAGGGAAGAATTCTGGAAGTAGAGCTTGAACATGAAGATGGTTTAATAATCTATGAACTTGAGGTGCTCGATAAGCAAGGCATCGTTTGGGAAATAAAAATTGACGCAGTGACAGGAATTATTCTTGAGAAGGAACAAGACTAATGCGTGTATTACTTGTTGAAGATGATCAAAAATTAGCAACACAGGTGAAATCAGCGCTGTATAAATTTGGCTATGCCGTAGATATTGCTGACAACGGAGTAGATGGTGAATTCAAAGGAGATGAAGAACCTTATGAATTAATTATTCTCGACCTTGGTTTACCGCAACGTCCGGGATTAGAGGTTTTAAAAAACTGGCGAGACAAAGGTAATAAAATCCCCGTTTTAGTTTTAACCGCAAGGAATGACTGGAGTGAGCGTGTTGATGGACTCAAAATGGGGGCAGATGACTATGTTGGCAAACCCTTCCATATGCAAGAATTGCTTGCACGAGTAAATGCCCTAATTCGTCGCAGTAATGGAGAAGCGACACAAGGATTGAGTTTAGCTGGTATCACGCTGACCGATGAGCGCCAAACTGTCACCACAGCAGATGGAACAGAGCATAAGTTGACACATATTGAATATCGCTTGTTGCACTATTTCATGACACATCCTGGTGCAGTTTTATCGAAAAATCGTTTGATTGAACATGTTTATGAAGGTGATACCGAGCGTGATGGCAATGTGATTGAAGTATATGTCAGACGATTACGCAATAAATTGGGTAAGGATATATTGCAGACACGCCGTCATCAAGGCTATGTTTTCCCTGAGGAACCAAAGTGAAGTCACTGCAAAGTCGCCTTCACTTTGGTTTGGCGATAAGCCTATTTATACTGACTGCTTTGATGTGGTGGCTGGTGAATACCAGTATCAGCCATATTAGTAAGCAAATGATGCTGACGCGCATGGAGCACGATGGTCAAGCGTTACTTTCCAGCTTACAACAATCACCAGAAGGGAAATCAAGCCTTAAAGACTTGCAAGTAGGTCATATTTATCAGCAGGTCTATTCAGGTCATTATTATCTGATCGCTAGTGATGAATTACAATTACGTTCTCATTCACTCTGGGATCAATCGTTGCTACAACCCCAAGTAAAAACAGGAGAATCTGTTGTCCAAAATATAGAGGGACCCGACGGACAATACCTTTTACAGTGGACTTCTCGTTTTAAGCGTTTTGATAAAAATATTACAATTACAGTAGCAGAAGATACCAATGCTTTATTATCCGCATTACATACTTTTAATCTTTATTTTGCGCTTGCAGCAATCGCTATTTTTGCTTCCTTACTGTTAATTCAAGGTTTAATTGTACGTCGATCACTGCGCTCACTTTCTACTATAAAAAGAGAACTTCTAGCATTATCGACAGGTGAAATAAAAAGCCTCACCAAGCAAGTACCGAGTGAAATTCATCCCTTGGTGGATGAAATCAATCGGCTATTACAACAGTTAGCAAAACAATTAAAACGTTCGCGTAACTCTACAGGCAATCTTGCGCACAGCTTAAAACATCCGCTAAATTTGTTAATGCAGCTAGCAGAATCTGAAGAAATAAAACTGCCACAGCAATACGTGATGAATTACGTATAATACTCAACAGATCTTCCAACTAATGGAAAGCGAATTAAAAAGGGCCAGATTAGTAGGCTCAGGCGTTCCTGGTCGACGCTTTTCCCCTTATAAAGAACTCCCTAGATTGGTTGATGTATTGGAGCGGGTCTATCATAATAAAATGCTCAACATTCAGTGTGACATTATGCCAGACCTCGAATTTTCAGCTGATCGAAATGATATGTTAGAACTATTCGGGAATCTCTTAGATAATGCTTGTAAATGGTCTACCAGTCAGGTGCTTTGCAAAGTCTATAGTGACAATGCATTAATCATTCAAAGAGATGATGATAGTATCGGTTGTGATGAGCAACAATTATCCACTTTAACTCAAAGAGGCGTACGAGCAGATGAAACAACTGCAGGTACAGGGTTTGGTTTGGTTTGGTTTGGTTTGGTTTGGTTTGGTTTGGTTTGGTTTGGTTTGGCAATTGTAAAAGAGATAGTTGAACTTTACCTAGGTGATATTAAGTTTTCACGGTCTAAATTAGGAGGGTTATCTGTAAGAATTAATTTACCCTACTCCCATCAATAGTTATAAACACAACAGCAGGCAACAACTTGAAATTAAACCAATTAGTGAGCAGGTTGAACTAACGTTAGGAAGCTCAACCTACTCTACTAGCGTTTGCATGAATTTATCACATTGAATGTGTCATGTTTACGAGCCTACAGGTGGCTTGCTCACAATATACAACCAAATATATCCTGCAATGCCGGCAAATAATGAGGCAAAGAGAATCCCTGTTTTAGCCATTAAGAGCATCTCTTCGTTATCACTAAAGCCAAGTTGGGCGACAAAAATTGACATGGTAAAACCGATGCCTGCAAGTAAAGAGACTCCGACGATTTGAGTAAAGCGGGTATCTTTTGGAAGCACCGCGATACCCAGTTTTAGCACTAACCAACTAGCACCTGTGATGCCAATAAGTTTCCCCAAAACAAGCCCCGCAGAAACACCCATCATAACAGGGTGGCTTAATGTAGAGCCAAAGGAGCTAAAATCGAGAGCAATACCTGCATTTGCTAATGCAAATATTGGGATGATCACATAAGCAACCGGTAAATGCCAAATATGCTCTAACTGTTGCAAAGGCGCTTGAACATTATGTACAACGTTTTCTAGCGTTTGAACCACTGCACGAGATTTATCATTGGTTAAAATATTATGATTATTCTCGATACTGTCATCAAACCGTTGAATCAGTTCTTTTACCTGACCGCTAAATCTTTCGGGGTTATATTTTGGCATCGCAGGTACGGTTAATGCCCCTAAAACGCCCGCAAGCGTTGCATGCACACCCGACTGGAGTAGCGCGTACCAAAGAAAAATAGAAACAATAAAATAAGGTACCGCTTTACGCACTCCAGTAAGATTGAGTGCTATTAACGCAATGAATAGTGCGACTGCAATCTGTAGTGGCACGATAGAAATCGTATCAGTATAAAAGATAGCTATAACCACTACTGCGCCTAAGTCATCAACAATTGCTAGCGCCACAAGAAAAGTTATCAAGGCTTTAGGCACACGACTTGCCAGTAAAGCCAAGGCGCCAATGGCAAAAGCAATATCTGTCGCCATCGGAATACCCCAACCTTTAGCGGCATCACCTTCTGGATTAATTAACATATAGATTACTGCCGGTACGACCATACCACCGATGGCAGCGGCAATTGGCAGCACTGCGTTACGTGGATTAGATAATTCGCCCACCACAATTTCACGTTTAAGCTCTAAGCCAACAACAAAGAAAAACACCGCCATAAGCGCATCATTAATCCAATGATGTAAGCTCATTTTTAAGGTCCAATCACCCACACCAATTTTTATATAAGTATGCAACGTGTGCAGATACGTTTCTGCCAGTGAGCTATTTGCCAACACTAAAGCGAGTATCGCCATGCCCATTAGCAACAATCCACTGGTGGTTTCACGGTGGATGAACTCCTCAAAAGGCGTTAGGACTTTATTAAAGGTTTTCTCCCAAATTGAGTGGTAGATTCCTTTCTTTGGGGGATTATCGTGCTTATTTTCTTGCTGCATATTAATTAATTGTTTGTTGGACAAGCGGGCGATTTTAACAGGGAAGTAAAGTTAAATGCGAAATGTCTTTATATAAATAGTCGTATTAAATTACTACCCTGTAATAAAACTTTAAAACAAAGACTCACCACGAAGAGCACGAAGTTCACGAAGGAAAAACAAAAGAGCTTAGTCTTTACCTTCGTGCTCTTCGTGATAAAAAGCCTTTTTCTATATGCCACCCCCCCTGTTTTTAGCTATTTTGTGTTTGAAATCGCGTACAAAACATCGAAAAACAAGGGGGGCGTGAATTCAACAAGTAAGTGCAATTAAAATTAAATCGTTAGAGAAGTGGGTAAGTTGAAGTTAGGCTTATGCATTTATCAAACGGCAATTTGAGGAGCACACATGGCTTACAAACAACTTACCCAA
>JALSJU010000120.1 GCA_026989145.1 Thiotrichaceae bacterium | reverse complement strand
AATATCACGCGTCTTAGATGACTCCTGCGCTAAGCGAGCCAAAACATCACCTACCGCAACTTTTGAGCCCGCAGTTAAGCCAACAACAGCTCCACCAGCTAAAGGATATTGAACAGGAATTTCAGTATTATCAAAGAACAGTACTTCACCTTTATCATCCAACAAACGAATCATTGGGTTAAGTTCTTTTGAACCCGCTCCACGAGCTGCAGGGTCTGTCACAACCGTTGAACTCAACCCCGTCACCTCATCGATCTGGGTATTAATAGTTTGCCCATCGAGGAAATCTACAAAATCAACCGTACCAGCAACTTCTGTAACAATAGGGTGTGTATGCGGATCCCAAGTTGCTACTTCTTGACCAGCATCTACATCATCATTATCTTTAATTGTAACTACCGCACCGTAAGGTAGCTTATAACGCTCACGCTCACGACCCTGATCATCAACCACACTAATTTCACCTGAACGTGAAACCGTGACTAAATTTCCATCTTTATTTGTAACAGTTTTAACATTGGATAAACGTGCATTACCTTTTGATTTAACGGATATATTATTATCGGCAGCTGCACGACTTGCAGCACCACCAATATGAAAGGTACGCATGGTCAACTGAGTTCCGGGCTCACCGATAGATTGCGCAGCCACAACACCAACTGCCTCACCTTGATTGACAAGGTGACCGCGACCTAAATCACGTCCGTAACAATAACGACATACACCTTTTTTGGTATCACAACTTATTGCTGATCGAACAATCATTTCATCAACACCTAAGTCTTCTAGCTTGGCAACCCAAGCTTCATCCATTAGGGTTTTAGCAGGGATAACAACCTCACCCTTGGTGTTTACAACATCTATTGCAGTAACACGACCTAGAACTCTTTCTCCTAATGGTTGAACAACATCACCACCTTCAATGATTGGCTTCATGAGCAAGCCATTAGTTGTTCCACAGTCATCCAATGTAACTACCATATCTTGCGATACATCAACTAAACGACGTGTTAAGTAACCTGAATTTGCTGTTTTAAGCGCTGTATCAGCAAGCCCTTTACGTGCTCCGTGAGTAGAAATAAAGTACTGTAATACGTTAAGACCTTCACGGAAATTTGAGGTAATCGGCGTCTCAATGATAGAACCATCTGGTTTCGCCATCAAACCACGCATACCAGCTAACTGACGGATCTGTGCTGGAGAGCCACGAGCACCAGAATCTGCCATCATATAGATAGAATTAAACGATTCTTGACTTACAGTATCACCCTTTGCATCAATAACATCTTCAGCACCCATACCATCCATCATTGCTTTAGCAACTTGGTCATTAGTACGCGCCCAGATATCAACTACTTTATTGTAACGCTCACCCTGGGTAACAAGACCGGAAGCGTATTGATTTTCAATCTCTCTTACATCATCTTCTGAACGACCTATGATTCTAGCTTTTTCTTCAGGAATGACCATATCATCTGCACAGAATGATACGCCTGCCAAAGTAGCGTATCGGTAACCTGTATACATCAACTGATCAGCTAAAATCACAGTATCTTTAAGACCTATACGGCGATAACCTTCATTAATAAGCCCTGAAATAGCCTTCTTCTTTAGCACCACATTTACGAGTTCAAATGGCATTCCATTTGGTAAAACTTCAGAAACTATGGCACGCCCAACAGTTGTATCCATTAAACGTGTCTGCTCAACTAACTCACCATTTTCATTGTATTCACTATCGGTGATACGTACTTTTACTTTTGCATGCAAAGAAACCTGATGCGTATCGTAAGCACGTTTAGCCTCCTCTACATCAGCGAAGATCATACCTTCGCCCTTTGCATTGATACTTTCACGTGTCATGTAATACAAACCCAAAACAATATCTTGTGAGGGTACAATAATCGGCTCACCATTTGCTGGTGATAACACATTGTTAGATGCCATCATCAAAACACGCGCTTCGGTTTGCGCCTCTAATGACAGTGGTACATGCACCGCCATCTGATCGCCATCAAAGTCAGCGTTAAATGCTGAACATACAAGTGGGTGCAATTGAATGGCCTTACCTTCAATTAACACAGGCTCAAAGGCTTGAATACCTAATCGATGCAGTGTTGGTGCACGGTTTAACATAATTGGATGCTGACGAATAATTTCAGCAAGAATATCCCAAACCTCTGGTGTTTCACGCTCAACCAGTTTCTTAGCCGCTTTAATTGTCGTCGCTAAACCACGACGTTGTAATTTACCAAAAATAAAAGGCTTAAATAACTCAAGCGCCATTTTCTTAGGTAAGCCACATTGATGCAATTTCAAAGCAGGACCAACAACAATTACAGAACGTCCCGAATAATCGACACGTTTACCTAATAGATTCTGACGGAAACGACCTTGCTTACCTTTAATCATATCAGCCAATGACTTTAGCTGTCGTCGATTAGAACCAGTAATTGCACGGCCGCGACGACCATTATCTAACAAGGCATCAACAGATTCTTGTAACATACGCTTTTCATTACGGACAATTATATCTGGCGCATTTAAATCCAACAAACGACGCAAACGATTGTTACGATTGATAACTCGGCGATAAAGATCATTTAGATCAGAAGTAGCAAAACGCCCGCCCTCCAGAGGCACTAACGGACGAAGATCAGGTGGTAACACGGGCAGCACAGTTAAAATCATCCATTCAGGTTTATTACCTGATGACTTAGGGTCATTCTTTTTAGAGCGGAACGACTCCATTAATTTAGTACGTTTACTAATACGCTTGAGTTTTGTCTCAGAGTTTGTAGATTTTGCCTCCTCTTCTAGATCAATCAATGCTTCTTCCACATCAACTGATTTCAACATCTCAAGAACAGCTTCCGCACCCATCGCTGCATCAAATTCATCACCGAACTCTTCAAGTGCCTCTAAATAAGCTTCATCACTTAATAACTGTCCACGCTCCAAAGTTGTCATGCCGGGTTCTGTAACTACAAATGCTTCAAAATACAGAACACGCTCTATATCACGTAAAGTCATATCAAGAAACAAGCCAATACGTGAAGGCAATGATTTTAAAAACCAAATATGCGCAACTGGACAAGCAAGATCAATATGACCCATACGATCGCGTCTAACAGTGGTATTGGTAACTTCAACACCACACTTTTCACACACAACACCTCGATGCTTTAAACGCTTGTATTTCCCACACAGACACTCATAATCTTTAACTGGACCAAATATCTTGGCACAAAAGAGACCATCACGCTCAGGTTTAAAAGTTCTATAGTTGATAGTTTCTGGCTTTTTAACTTCTCCAAACGACCAAGAACGAATAACTTCCGGTGATGCTAAACCAATGCGTATTGCATCGAACTCTTCTGTATCGGACTGCTGCTTAAAAATATTAAGCAGATCTCCCATGCCTTTATTCATCATTTCATCACCACCTATTTGTTGTCTTTTTCAAGTTCAATATGAAGACCCAACGAACGAATCTCTTTCATCAACACATTAAAGGATTCAGGCATCCCAGCTTCCATGTGAAGATTTCCATCAACAATATTTTTGTACATTCGATTACGTCCTTGCACATCGTCCGACTTCACTGTGAGTACTTCTTGAAGCGTATAAGCTGCTCCGTAAGCTTCCAATGCCCAGACCTCCATTTCACCGAAGCGCTGTCCTCCAAACATCGCTTTACCACCTAATGGCTGCTGAGTTACTAACGAGTATGGACCCGTAGAACGCGCATGCATTTTATCATCAACCAAGTGATTTAATTTTAACATATGCATATAACCAACTGTAATTTTACGTTCAAATGGAACACCAGTACGACCATCATACAATGTTGTTTGACCCGACTCTGGTAGTTCAGCTAATTTAAGCATTCGCTTAATTTCGGTTTCGGCCGCACCATCAAATACTGGCGTAGCCATTGGTACACCTTTGCGAAGGTTTGAAGCCATTTCTATTACTTCATCATCCGTCATTTCACTAAGATCACCTTGCTCAGGATTACCACCTTCACTGTAAATTTCAGTCAAAAACTTACGCAATTCATCAATCTTAGCTTTAGCATCAACCATTCTGCCAATTTTCTCACCTAGACCTTTAGCAGCCCAGCCAAGATGCATTTCTAGCACCTGCCCAACATTCATTCGAGACGGTACGCCTAGGGGGTTCAAACAAATATCTACCGGTACGCCATGTTCGTCATACGGCATATCTTCAACCGGCACGATACGTGAAACAACACCCTTGTTACCATGACGACCTGCCATTTTATCACCCGGTTGCATACGACGACGAACCGCCACATAAACCTTTACAACCTTAAGCACACCTGGTGCCAGATCATCACCAGCAGTGATTTTATCTTTCTGCTTTTGTAAACGATCTTCGTAATGAGATTTCTTTTCTGCTAATAGTTTAGCTAAATTTTCTAATTGCTTATTAGCATCCGCATTCTTCAAACGAAGTGCAAACCAATCTTTCTTATCCAAATCAGCCAAGTAAGCCTTGGTAATCTTTCCACCTGCTTTGATTCCAGCTGGACCACCATCAGCAACTTTATTAAGCACTAGATCTTCAACACGAGCAAACAAATCGTCTTCAACAACCAACAATTCATCTCGTAAATCATTTCGTACTTTTGATAAAGCCTCTTCTTCAAGCGCAATTGCCCGTGCATCTTTCTCAACACCTTCACGAGTAAAGACACGCACATCAATTACGGTACCAAACATACTTGATTTAACACGCGAAGACGTATCTTTTACATCTGATGCCTTTTCACCAAAAATTGCACGTAGTAACTTTTCTTCTGGAGTGAGTTGAGTTTCGCCTTTTGGAGTAACTTTACCGACTAAAATATCACCTGGTTTAACTTCTGCTCCGACATGAATAATGCCTGACTCGTCTAATTTTGAGAGCAAGTGCTCACTGACATTCGGAATATCACCAGTAATTTCTTCGGCACCTAGCTTAGTATCACGCGCTAAACAACTAATCTCTTCAATATGAATTGATGTAAAACGATCCTCCTCTACTACACGCTCTGACACAAGGATTGAATCCTCAAAGTTGTACCCATTCCATGGCATAAAGGCGATTTTAATGTTTTGACCTAATGCCAGTTCACCCAAGTCAGTCGAAGAGCCATCGGCCAAAACATCACCACGGGCAATCACGTCACCAACTTTAACAATCGGTTTTTGGTTAACACAAGTATTTTGATTCGATCGGGTATATTTGATCAAATTGTAAATATCGACACCACCTTCTTGTGCCTCATCATCATTTACACGAATAACAATACGAGCCGCCTCTGACGCACTGACAACTCCTCCACGTTTAGCCACAACTGTCGAACCTGAGTCAACAGCCACAACGCGCTCCATACCCGTACCACAAACTGGAGTTTGTGCTATCAAACATGGCACAGCTTGACGCTGCATGTTTGAACCCATCAAAGCACGGTTAGCATCATCATGCTCCAAGAAAGGAATCAACGATGCAGCTACAGATACAATCTGCTTCGGGGAAACATCCATGTATTGCACATCCGACGCAGGTGAAACCATAAATTCATTTTGGTAACGACATGAAACCATATCATTTATAAACTCACCATTTTCCCCAAGGTCTGCATTCGCCTGCGCAATAACAAATCGCGATTCTTCAATTGCAGATAGATAATCTATATCTGTTGAGACTTTACCATCTTTAACCTTACGGTAAGGCGTTTCCAAAAAACCATAATCGTTAGTTTTTGCAAACACCGCCAATGAGTTAATTAAACCAATGTTTGGACCTTCCGGAGTTTCGATAGGACATACTCGACCGTAGTGAGTAGGATGCACGTCACGCACCTCAAAACCAGCTCGCTCGCGCGTCAATCCGCCAGGTCCTAAAGCTGAGATACGACGCTTATGCGTGATTTCTGAAAGAGGATTATTTTGATCCATAAACTGAGACAGCTGACTTGAACCAAAAAACTCTTTAACAGCAGCTGAAACAGGCTTCGCATTAACCATATCTTGCGGCATTAAACCTTCACTTTCTGCCACGGTTAGACGCTCTTTTACAGCACGCTCGACGCGAACCAAACCAATGCGAAAGGCATTTTCTGCCATTTCACCAACACTTCGAATACGACGGTTTCCTAAATGATCAATATCATCAATAACACCGTTACCGTTACGAATATCAATCAAAGTTTTTAAAACATTTACAATATCAGAACTGGCTTTTCCACTTTTTTTAAGCTCTTCATAGACTGCACCATGCTCCTCTACAAGCGCCTTGGAAGCTGCGTCCTTACGAGCTGAAAGGTAATCTAAATCAAATAAAATACTTGGTCCAGTTTCATGATCATACTCAAGACGCTTATTAAATTTCATTCTACCCACACCAGATAAGTCGTAACGATCCTCTGAGAAAAACAGATTATGAAATAAATTTTCAGCAGCATCCTTAGTTGGCGGCTCCCCAGGGCGCATCATGCGATATATCTCTACCATCCCTTCAAGAGCAGTTGTAGAGGAATCAATCCTTAAAGTATTCGATATAAATGGCCCTCGATCGAGCTCATTGGTATAAATAACATCAAATTTCTTAATATCATTTTCACGTAAAAGTTCGATCAACTCTTCAGTAAGTTCGGCATTCGCCTCAACCAGAAATTCGCCCGTCGATTCATCAACAATATTATGCGCAAGAACCTTGCCTTGCATATACTCTTCAGGAACCTCTAGCTTCTTAATATTTTCTTTTTCTAGCAATTTAATGTGTTTAGCCGTAATTCGACGACCCGACTCAACAATTTTATTACCATTTATCTCAATATCAAATGAAGCAAGTTCTCCACGTAGGCGTGATGGGTCTAGCGCCATTTGTATTTTCGTCTTTTGCAAGTTTATTGATATTTTTTCGAAGAAACAGTCAATAATTTGCTCTGTTTCCATACCGAGGGCACGCAATAACACCGTTGCAGGGAGCTTTCTTCGACGGTCGATACGCACAAAGACAGAGTCTTTAGGATCAAACTCAAAATCTAACCAAGAACCACGATAGGGAATAACTCGTGCATTATGAAGTAACTTACGGGCAGTATTAGTTTTACCCTTATCATGATCAAAGAAAACACCAGGAGAACGGTGCAACTGAGATACAATGACTCGCTCAGTACCATTAATAACAAAAGTACCTTTTTCAGTCATTAATGGCATTTCACCAAGATAGACATCTTGCTCTTTTATATCTTTTACGACTTTCGTTTTCTTCGGAGCATCCTTATCATAAATTACCAACCGCATTGTTGCTCGCAATGATGCCGCGTATGTTAAGCCACGTTGTTGACATTCCCGCACATCAAATACTGGTTCAGCAATTTTGTAATCAACGTATTCAAGCATCACAAATCCTGAATAACTTACTATAGGAAAAACTGAGTTAAAGGCACCTTGCAAGCCCTTATCTTTTCTTTCTTCAACAGGGATGCCTATTTGCAAGTACCCACGATATGACTCAAGTTGAATAGCTAAAAGATAGGGTATATCTAAAGCTTGTTGGCGTTTACCAAAATCCTTACGGATACGTTTTTTCTCAGTGAAAGTCAGAGCCATAATTTTCCTCTTCTGAAACCTGTTCAGCATATATGCACAGCAAGTACAAGAAATCCCTTAATATCATCAAGGAACCTCTAAAATTCTTTGGTCGTTTACTATGAAATAGGGGTCATTTCACAGCAAAGCGACGAAAGGCCGACAGTGAATACACTGTCAGCCTGTCTATTATGAAAGAGATAGTCTATCTACATTCATAAAATAGGACTACTTTAGTTCTACAGTAGCGCCTGCTTCTTCTAGTTGCTTCTTCGTTTCTTCAGCTTCGTCTTTAGACGCGCCTTCTTTAACGGTAGCAGGAACACTCTCCACCATTTCTTTTGCTTCTTTCAATCCAAGACCTGTGATTGCTCGAACAGCTTTGATTGCAGATATTTTATTATCACCAAAACTAGTCATTACAACATCAAACTCAGACTGCTCAGCAGCAGCATCTCCACCAGCATCTCCACCAGCTGCAGGTACTGCTGCGACAGCAGCAGCTGCTGACACGCCAAACTTTTCTTCCATATCAGAGATTAGTTCAACAACCTCCATTACACTCATATTTGATATTGCTTCGAGAATATCATCTTTTGAAATAGCCATTATATTTCTCCTAAACCTAAATCAGTTAATCGCTTATGCGACTTTGTATATTAATATTAAAATCAAACTGTCTAATAAAAACCACCACATCCAAAATGGATTAGGCCGCTTTTGAATCACTAACAGCTGCAACAGTACGAACAAGCTTTCCAGGAACTTCTTTGAAAGTACGCGCCAATTTCTCTACTGGGGCTCTCAGTGTTCCAGCCAAAATAGCCAGAGCCTGATCGCGAGTAGGCAACTTAGCCAAACGATCTAATTCAGAAGCAGCCAATAACTCCCCACCAACGGAGAGCATTTTCACTTCCAGCTTGTCATGCTCTTTAGCAAAATCTTTTATGACACGAGCCGCCGCACCGGGATCTTCTTGCGAAAACGCCAATACTAACGGACCCACAAAGCCATCACTCATACATGAAAAATCAGTATCAGCAAGGGCAATCTTCGCCAAATTATTTTTTACCACACGCAAGTAAACGCCACCTTCACGTGCCTTAACACGCAATTCAGTCATTTCACCTACACTAAGACCGTGGTACTCTGCAGCAACCGCGGAATGAGCTTCTGTAGCAACCGCAGCAACTTCAGAGACAATCTTCTTCTTCTCTTGTAAAGTTAACGCCACAATTTCTACCTCTTTTGTTCGGCGGAAAAACCACCGTTTAATCAAATACTTGCCCCATAACATGAGCCAAACATCTTAAACGACGCGCCCCAAACTAACTGTTTTAGGTTACGTCATCTACGCAGGATATTAAGATCCATCAAACAAAACCGATCAATCACCTACGGTCTCTGACGACATACAATTAAGTATATTCATCATCACTTTACCCCCTAAAAGCAGCAAAGCTATTGGCAAACTACACCAAATTCTTATATTTCATTACTAGTACTCTAACGAAGCCGTATCCACAGACAAACCTGCACCCATTGTACTAGAGACAGTAACTTTTTTCAGGTAAACACCTTTTGCGGAAGTTGGCTTAGCTTTCACTAAATCTACAACCAAGGCATTTAGATTTTCTTGTAATGCCTTGCTATCAAAATCAACCGTACCAATACGACAATGAATAATACCTGCTTTATCTGTACGATAACGAACTTGACCACCTTTAGCATTTGTAACAGCAGTTGCAACATCCGCGCTTACCGTCCCTACTTTTGGATTTGGCATTAAGCCTCGCGGCCCTAGAACCTGACCTAACTGACCTACAACACGCATTGCATCGGGACTCGCTATAACAACATCAAAGTCCATATTACCCTTCTTCACATCTTCAGCAAGGTCATCCATACCAACAATATCCGCACCTGCAGCTTTTGCCTTCTCTACGTTATCACCCTGTGTAAACACAGCAACACGCACAGTTTTACCTGTACCATTAGGCAAAACCGTTGAACCACGAACAGCTTGATCAGATTTACGCGCATCAATCCCCAAGTTTACACTTACATCAACACTTTCTGTAAATTTAACTTTAGGAAAATCTTTTAATAATTCAAAAGCCTCAGTTGACGTATAAACATGATCAATCTTAACCTTCTCAGCAATGGCCTTTTGACGTTTAGATAATTTAGCCATTACAGAACACCCTCCGTCTCAATACCCATACTACGAGCACTACCTGCTATAGTCCTAACAGCCGCATCCATATCAGCTGCTGTTAAGTCAGGTTCTTTCGTTTTTGCAATCTCTTCCATTTGAGCACGTGTAACCTTACCAACCTTATTTGTATTAGGGACACCACTTCCTTTCTGAATCCCTGCCGCCTTCTTTAACAAAATAGAAGCAGGCGGGGTTTTCGTGATATAGGTAAAACTCCGATCATTATAAACCGTAATAACTACTGGAATAGGCATCCCCTTCTCAGCACTTTGCGTTTCCGCATTAAAGGCTTTACAGAACTCCATAATGTTAATTCCCGCCTGACCCAGCGCCGGACCCACAGGAGGACTTGGATTAGCCTCACCTGCAGGCACTTGTAATTTGAGATAAGACTCAACTTTCTTTGCCATTTTGTACTCCACGAGTTCAAACGTTTATCAACAAGCTAACAACAGCTCTCAAACTCCTCGATACTAAGTTAAAATAAATAAATAAAAACAAACTTAAATCAAGCTTTTTCCACTTGAAAAAACTCTAACTCTACCGGTGTAGAGCGACCAAATATCTGCACAGCTACTCGCAAAGTGCTTTTTTCATAATTCACTTCTTCAACAGAACCGTTGAAATCATTAAATGGCCCATCAGTAACCCGAACCACTTCACCAACCTCATACAAAACCTTAGGACGAGGCGCTTCCACACCCTCCTCCATTCGATTCATTATCGCATTGGCTTCTTTTTCAGTAATTGGCACAGGCCTATCACTAGTACCACCAATAAAGCCCAAAACTCTTGGCGTATTTTTTACAAGATGCCAACTTTCATCATTAAGCTCCATCTCGACCAAAATATACCCAGGAAAAAATTTACGCGTACTTTTTCGCTTCTGCCCTTCACGCATCTCAACTACTTCTTCGGTAGGTATCAAAATCTCACCAAAAAATTCTTGCAACCCTAGTCGCTCAACTCTCTCCTGCAAAGCTTCACGAACTTTCATTTCATAATTTGAGTAAGCATGCACTACAAACCATTGCTTCGACATATTAACCACCTACCGACAGCAACGCTTTTACACCAGCACCGAGCAACATATCCACAAACCACAGAAAAATTGCCAAAATAACCACAAGTATAAAAACCATTAACGTTGTCTGCATTGTTTCAGCACGAGTTGGCCAAACCATTTTTCGAACTTCCGTTCGAGAAGAGCCCAAAAAACCGATTAAATTGCGACCCTTCACAGTCATCAAGGATATACCGATAGCAACACCCACCACGGCCAACAAACCTAGCACACGATATAATAACGATTCTTCGGCAAAATAATAAAACCCTGCAATACCGCCTAATAGCACTATAAGCGCTAATAACAATTTCACCGTATCGAAAAATGAACTCTGTGTTTCTGTATTTACTGCCATATTACACTATCTTCAGCTTGTGGTTTTCCACTAGTCAACTAGCACACAGCCTATCCATGACTTATTTAATTCTATAATTTGATTCAGAATGGCAGGCCAGGAGGGACTCGAACCCCCAACAATCGGTTTTGGAAACCGGTGCTCTACCAATTGGAGCTACTAGCCTATATCTTGCAAACCCTATCTTCTGAAACAACAAAAGAACGAAATGTAATTTAGCAAAAAAATCACACTTCGCTCCTCGAAGGTGCCGGAGTATAGCAGAATAAATTGATTACTCAACAAACCACCATTGATTTCCAACACCTATTCTTGAGCTCTACAACTTACTCAACAATCTTAGCAACAACACCTGCACCAACCGTACGACCACCTTCACGGATCGCAAAACGCAAACCATCATTCATTGCTATCGGATTAATCAGTGTTACCACCATTTTTACATTATCACCTGGCATTACCATTTCTGTTCCTTCAGGCAAATCACAGGCTCCCGTAATATCAGTTGTTCTAAAATAGAACTGCGGACGATACCCATCGAAAAATGGTGTGTGACGACCACCCTCATCTTTTGACAATACATATACTTCTGCTTCAAATTTTGTATGCGGAGTAATCGATCCCGGCTTACAAAGAACCTGGCCACGCTCAACATCTTCACGTTTTGTACCACGAAGCAGAACACCAACATTATCACCCGCTTGACCTTCATCAAGCAATTTACGGAACATTTCAACACCCGTACAAGTAGATGTTTGCGTATCCTTGATCCCTACGATCTCAATATCATCACCTACGTGTACGATACCACGCTCAATACGACCAGTTACAACTGTCCCGCGTCCTGAAATCGAAAACACATCCTCAACAGGCATTAAATAATCACCATCTACTGCACGCTCTGGCTCAGGAATATATGTATCAAGCGCACTTACTAGCTCAACAATTTTTTCCACATACTTCTCATCACCTTCAAGCGCCTTAAGAGCAGAACCTGTAATAATAGGTGTATCATCACCTGGGAACTCGTACATATCCAATAGCTCACGCACTTCCATTTCTACAAGTTCAAGTAACTCTTCATCATCAACCATATCGGCTTTATTCATGAAAACCACGATATATGGAACACCAACCTGACGCGAGAGCAGGATATGCTCACGTGTTTGAGGCATCGGACCATCTGCTGCAGAAACAACAAGAATAGCACCATCCATCTGCGCAGCACCTGTAATCATATTCTTTACGTAATCAGCGTGACCCGGGCAATCTACATGAGCATAGTGACGTGTATCTGACTCATACTCCACGTGAGACGTAGAGATTGTGATACCACGTGCCTTTTCCTCTGGCGCATTATCAATTTCATCAAAAGCCTTAACTTCACCACCCATTTTTTCCGCCATTACTTTCGTAAGCGCGGCAGTTAAGGTTGTTTTACCATGGTCTACGTGACCAATTGTGCCCACGTTGACGTGGGGCTTATTACGTTCAAATTTTTCTTTGGACATGACAATACCCTTCTATAAAATGTAAAAACTATTTTTTAAAATAAATATCAGTACCAACTTCTTCTCTAACGGCACTAACGACAATTTGGAGCTCATAAGCGGATTTGAACCGCTGACCTCGTCCTTACCAAGGACGCGCTCTACCAACTGAGCTATATGAGCATGCGCAATAAACGCAGTGAAAATCATACTACCCAGCCAAAGCTCCACAACAAATTTGGAGCGGGTGGCGAGAATCGAACTCGCAGCATCAGCTTGGAAGGCTGAGGTATTACCACTATACGACACCCGCTTGATTTAACACCTACAAAAAAATGGTGGAGGGGGACGGATTCGAACCATCGAAGCTTACGCGGCAGATTTACAATCTGCTCCCTTTGGCCACTCGGGAACCCCTCCAAAATCAAGCGCCGAATTTTGAGGCATTGCCCTTGCGGTGTCAACAATAAATCAAACTATTTTCACAGTTTTATTTGTTTTGTTAAGTCAACCTTAATTAAGTGCTACTATAATAGATCTATGTTAATTAAATATATAGTTGATTTAGCTTATGAAAATTACGATTTATGGTTCCGGCTTTGTTGGCCTAATCACTGGCGCCTGCATGGCACAAGCTGGCAATGATATTTTAATTGTAGATACCGATGAGAATAAAACACACGCCATCCAAAATGGTGACATCACTTTTTTTGAGCCTAATTTAAAACAAATTATTCAAGAAAATATAAATTCAGGTCGTTTAGTTTTTACTACCTCTGCCAAAACTGGTGTTGAGCATGGTATTTATCAATTCATTGCCGTCGGTGCAACCATTGATGATAACGGTATAACAGATACGAGTAATATCATAACAACCGCAAAATCCATTGCCAAACATCTTAAGCAATACCGCATTATTGTTAGTAAATCTACTGCTCCTGTTGGAATAGCAGATAAAATTTCAGTGACAGTAAAAAATGAACTTAAACTCCTACAAAGAACAGCCGATTTTGACGTAGTATCCAACCCAGAGTTTTTAAAAGAAGGAGCTGCGATTGATGATTTCATGAAACCAGACCGCATTATCATCGGAGCTAACAACCCTAGAACAAGCGAATTAATGCGCGAACTATACGCACCTTTTAATCGTAGCCGTGACCGTATCGTTGAAATGAGCATTCGCTCAGCTGAACTTACCAAATTTGCAGCTAACGCATTACTTGCTACAAAAATTAGTTTTATGAATGAACTCTCCAATATGGCCGAGCTTCTAGGCGCTGATATTGAAGAAGTTAGATTAGGCATCGGCTCAGACCCACGTATTGGCTACCATTTCATTTACCCAGGCTGCGGCTACGGCGGATCTTATTTTCCAAAAGACGTACAAGCATTAAAACGTATTGCAATGGATATAGGGTACAACGCTGAGCTACTCTCAGCTGTAGAATCCATTAATGAACGTCAAAAGGGCATCTTATTTGAAAAATTACAACGTTATTATGGCGAATCATTAAAAGACAAAACAATTGCATTATGGGGACTATCATTTAAACCCAATACGGATGACATGCATGATGCATCCAGCCGCGTCTTAATGGAGTCACTCTGGAAGCTCGGCGTTCATGTGAAGGCTTATGACCCTATTGCCAGCAAAGAATGCCATCGCATCTACGGCAAACGAGATGATCTAACACTTTGCCTAACTGCTGAAGATGCGCTAACAGGAGCAGATGCCTTAGTCATTGCTACCGAGTGGCAAGAATTTCGCTCACCAGATTTTGACACAATCAAAGCGGAGTTATCCGACTCTGTAATTGTAGATGGCCGTAACCTCTACAACCCCAGCCACCTTAAAGAACTCGGGATTAAATACCTTGCGATTGGGCGTGGAGAAAATTAACAATTATTCACACCTTCTCAAATAGCAAATCCCATACACCATGCCCTAGCCTTATGCCACGATTCTCAAACTTCGTGGTTGGTCGATCACTGGGCTTTGGCGAATACGCCCCTTTCGACAAAGATTTGAATTCGCCGGATGCTAGCATTAATTCTGCCATATGTTCAGCATAAGGCTCCCAATCTGTTGCTAGATGAAACACCCCTCCAAGCTTTAACCTCGAAGCAATCAAAGCAATAAAATCAGGCTGCACGATACGACGTTTATTATGACGCTTTTTATGCCAAGGGTCAGGAAAAAACAACTGTACGCGGTCTAATGAGTTTTTTTGAACACGGTTTTGTATTATTTCGACAGCATCCTCATCCATCACCCGAACGTTAGTCAATCCATTCACTTTAATTAAGTGTAGCAATCGACCCACTCCGGGCCGATGAACTTCAATACCCAAAAAATTTTTTTCTGGTGATTGCGCCGCCATTGATGCCAAGGACACACCATCACCAAAACCGATTTCTAATGTAACCGAAGAGTTATTGCCAAAAATTTCTTTAAAGTCAAGACCTCCCTCACCACCATTTAAACCATAAACTGGCCACTCATTTTTAAGCGCTATTGCCTGACTTTTAGTTAATCTACCTTGCCGCAAAACAAAGCTACGCACTGGACGCATAAATTTTTTTAGTATTTTCTCCTCTCCCATCTATCTATCTATCCTTAATTAATTAAATACATAAAAAAACAACAACTATACTACCAACAAAATTAAACAACCCTTAATACACCACTTATATACATCTCTACTCATAAAAATGAGTTTTCTTGATTAATGGCAAGTTATATTGATATATTAGCAGATAGTTATTTAAATAAGGGAACCAATTCTGGTTCATCTTGTCAACTTAACGCTTACTTTTAAATTTTTAAAGCATTCATATTATTGGATAGGAGACCATAAATGAAATTACGTACAATTCTTGCAACATTAGTTGCTGCCTCAGCCCTGACACTTACTGCTTGTGATAAAGCAAAAGATGCAATGAATGCAACTAAAGATGCCGCCGGTGATGTTGCAGGATCAGCAATGGATAAAGCCAAAGACGCCGGTTCAGCAACAATGGAAGCTGGTGGCAGTGTTACTGATGCAGTTAAAGATGCGGCAGCTGGCGCAGTTGATGGAGTCAAGGATGCGGCCGCTGGTGCTGTAGACGGCGTTAAAGATGCAGCAACAGGCGCCGTTGAAGGCGTTAAAGATGCTGCTGAAGCTGCTGTTGATGGTGCTAAATCAGTTGCTGAAGATGCTAAAGATGCAACTGGCGCAGCTGTAGAGGCCGTTAAAGAAAACCACAGTAACTAATTAGTTACACCAAAGCACCTGTTTCTTCAGGTGCTTTGTTACGCCTAATAATTTTAATAAAAATCATGCAAAAATGATTCAACCCTTTTAGATAAACCCTTTGTTTTATTTTCACCCTTTAAAATAACCAATATCTTTTCTTTCATATTTGGCAACATCATTAAATCTGATAATACAGCATTAAATGCTATTTGATCTTGTATTATCAAGTTCTCAATAAAAGCCTCTAGTAACTTTTCGCTCTTTAAATCTAACCAACAACGCCCAGAAATAGCGACTAAACATTCAATATTTTGCACCAATTTATTTGGCACCCTCTGTGTTAACAAGTCTAGCAAAAAGGTTCTCCTCTCAATATCAGCCCCAACCCCAGAAAGCGCCCTCAACAATGCTGTTGCTAATCTAATATTTGGATCATCGCTAGCAGCTTGCTCTTTAAGCAGATCAATTAGCGTTTTTGCCAGTAATACTTTAGGCTGAGTATTTTCGAGCATTAAGCAAATACTCTCTAAAGGAACTTCAGGTAACTGCGGCAAAGCACTATCTAGCAGTTCCTCATTATCCGTACCACCTAATCGCGCCACCACATCAGCAATACCCTGTAACCCTAAAAATTGCCACTGCTCGTAGCCTAAACTACCTTTTAAATATTCACGAGTCGCTTGATAGTAATGTGATGGTTGCTGACCCAGATCCAATGTTGCCAGGGCGTGAAGCATCGCCAAGCGCTCTTCTACAGGCTTGAATGCAAAAGGTGATTCGGACATATCATCCGACTTAATCAAACCTTTCAAAGTAGACTCAATATTTTTCCCCACCTGCTCTAATAAGCCCAATAAAAACCCATCACGAGACTCCTGTTGTAAATATCCAAGTTCATCGATAGGGAATTGTAAAAACCAAATAACGGGTTCATTTATATAATTTATACTTGAGTTATCCTGCTGCCATAATAGTAAGGCTAGCGATGCTTTTCTCTGAAAAGGATAGGGGTAAAGCTGTTGCTGAGACTCAATTTGTTTAAACTCATTACGTGAGAGTAAAGTAACTTTCCGCCCCATATCATAAATACGGTAATCAAAACCACCCGACTGTAAAAAGTGACTAATACTATCAAAACGTGGCGCTTCAAATGATTTTGACATATTCACATTTCTCACTTCAAAAAAATAAGGCATAATCGCATAACTTTTAGATCACTCCAATATCAACCGCTAATAAAAACTATGTCTTATTATAAAAACCACCTGTTCTTTTGTACCAACCAACGCAAAGATGGCAGCCAATGCTGTGGCAACACACTGGCACTTGACATGAGAAACTACATGAAACAGCGCAGCAAAGAATTAGGCTTAGTTCGCTCTGGCGAGGTACGAGTAAACACCGCAGGTTGTTTAAACCGCTGCGAGTTAGGCCCCGTGATTGTCGTTTACCCTGATGAAACATGGTATACCTATGTAGATAAAGAAGATATTGATGAAATTATTGAAGAGCACCTGATTAAAGGCAACAAGGTCGAGCGCTTACTTATTGATGCTCAAATATAAAGCAACTTGATTCAATGCTAGAAAAGCTAAAACTTTATGCGGAGTTAATAAGACTCAACCGTCCGATTGGCATTTATTTACTTTTATGGCCGACTTTATGGGCACTATGGTTTGCCGCACAAGGCGTGCCTGACCTTAAAATTTTAATTATCTTTTCGCTAGGTGTAGGCTTAATGCGATCAGCAGGTTGCGCAATCAATGATTATGCAGATCGTAATATCGACTTACATGTTGCACGCACCAAAAACCGCCCAATCACCTCTGGTAGAATCACAGCTAATGAGGCACTTGCCGTATTTGCACTGCTGTCACTAGTTGCATTTTTGCTCGCCACCCAATTAAACCTAGATACTCTACTACTTTCAATCGTTGCATTAATTCTAGCTGCTAGTTACCCTTTTATGAAACGCTACCACCACTTTCCGCAGGTACATCTTGGTGCTGCCTTTGCTTGGGCTATCCCCATGTCATACACCGCTATCACCAACCGAGCACCACCACTTGATGCCTGGTTGCTCTTTGTAGCTGCAATGGCTTGGACAACCGCTTACGACACCCAATATGGTATGGTCGACCGTGATGATGATTTAAAAATCGGCGTAAAATCAACTGCCATTCTGTTTGGACGTTATGACAATTTAATCAATGTTTTTTTACAATTATTCTTCATCAGCTTAATAACTTATGTAGGTTTTTTAAATCAACGTGGAATTATTTTTTACAGTAGTATTTTAATCACCATCGTATTTTTTTCTTATCAATATTATTTGACAAAAAATCGCCAACCAGAAAAGTGTTTACGCGCCTTTCTAAACAATAACTGGGTCGGAATGGTGATTTTTATCGGCATCGCCTTGGATTTTCTAGTAACATCAAAACCACTGTAACAAATATTAAGCTCAATAAGGGAACACTTATGACAGAAAGAAAAAGCTCCTTCACTTACGAAGAATTAATCCAATGCGGTAATGGCGAACTCTTTGGCGAAGGTAATGCTCGCCTGCCTATTCCACCCATGCTAATGATGGATCGTGTAATTAAAATTGATGCTGAAGGTGGGGAGTTTGGCAAGGGACTAATGATTGCCGAGCTAGATATTAAGCCCGATCTTTGGTTTTTTGACTGTCATTTCCCTACCGACCCAGTTATGCCTGGCTGTTTAGGCCTGGATGCTATGTGGCAACTCATTGGGTTTTATCTAGGTTGGCTTGGCAATCCTGGACGTGGGCGCGCTCTCGGTGCTGGCGAAGTTAAGTTCTTTGGGCAAGTTCTACCAACAGCAAAAAAAGTCACTTACAAAATTGAAATATCACGACTAATACAGCGCAAACTAGTAATGGGCGTAGGTAATGCCACTATGGAAGTTGACGGGAAAGAGATTTATTCTGCCACAGACTTAAAGGTTGGGCTATTCACTTCTACAGAAGACTTTTAAAATAGACTCAGAAAATACCAGACACAAAAAAGCCCGGGCTATGACTCGGGCTTTTTTGTGTCTGGCTAAATCAATGAATACTAGTCATCCCCCCCCATACTCATCATAAACTGAAGGATATACCAGAATAATAATCCAACACTTGAGAATAATGATAGCGAAGCTGCTACGTGTTGCTCGGTATGATACTCATGAATGATATTTGATGTACTGTAAAGTACTGAACCCGCTGCAAACAAAATCATCGCTCCAGAAAACCAAAGTCCCAGTGAGAAACCAAATAGCATACTTGCCACAATCATTCCCATAGCGATAAAACCACCAATCATTAAAAAACGCCCCATAAAGGAGAAGTTAATTTTGGTAGAAAATGCTGTAAACGTTAAACCGCCAACGAGAGCCGCGGTTACCACTGCAGCATTTTGCAACAATGTGCCACTTGGGTCACGCGCTAATGCCATATAGATTAATGGCATAAAGATGATTGCTTCCGCTAAAACAAACAGACCTAAACCCATGTATTGTTTTTCACGTGAAATACCCGAGTGAGCCCAATTATTAGCAACCGTAGAGACCAACATAAATGCACCAAGTACGATTAACCAACTCCACTTCGACCCAGATAACATTTGCATAAAAGAATCTGCAACACCAGACTGCAGTAATAACGTTTCAACCACTGCAAATGCGGCTATCGCACCGGCTAAATGTACGTAAGTACGCTTAATAAAACTTGCACGCTCACTCTCTGCTGCGTTTGCAACTATTTTTCCTGTACCAATATCCAACTGACTCATTTGAGCCTCCTAAAATTATATTATTAAAATAAGGTTACTTACTTAGTCTATCATATTGGGGGGAAAGTTCCGAAAAACAAGTGTGAATACAAGGTATTAAGCGATAAACTGATCTAAACTCATTGACTCATCAGTTACGCTTATATAAAAAGTAACAATACACCCTAATCCCATGTAGGAACACGAATCAAATAGCAAGACTCTTTGGTTTCATAGGATTTTTGAAAAGCTATACAGGGTTTGTATTGACCATTTGAACAACGATAAGCCCAATTTCACCCCTAGCTGTAGTGAGCACTACTACACTCAATTATGCTTTTGTGTAATTGAGTGTTTCCGATGTTCTATAAAATCAGAGGCTTGTACTATCATACATAGTGTTTTCTATCTAAGAAATAGAATACAACCATATGAGATAAAATGACTACCCTCAGCTAGAATTCTTTGATTCCTTTGAAAACCTCAATACAAGGTAACCAAGTAATCCAGATAGAAAGGAACCTAACAAAATGGCAAGTTTATCAGTGTACTGAAAAAGCTCAGTATCATTGTAAGCCAACGAGTCTACAAACAAACTCATTGTAAAACCAATACCTGTTAAAACAGACACACCGTATAATTGGGTCCAAGTTGCTCCCTCTGGCATCTTCGCCAAGCCTAACTTAATCGCCACCCAACTAAAGCCAAAAACGCCGATCTGCTTACCCAGAAATAAACCTAACATGATCCCCATAGGCACTGGGTTAAACATTTCACCTAATGAAATTCCTCTTAAATCCACACCGGCATTTACAAAAGCAAATAACGGTAAAATCATAAAAGCAACCCAATAATGTAAACCATGCTCCATTTCTTTGCTCATGGAAAATCTCTTGCTTGAAGCATCTCTTGAGTAAAGGGGAATCATGAAAGCGAGAGCAACACCAGCTAATGTTGCATGTACACCTGACTTAAGAACACTCACCCAAAGAATTATACCAAGAACAATGTAAGGCGCTTTAGTGGCCACGCCAAATCTATTTAATAGAAACAAAACCACCAATGTTACGGATGCAACAACAATTGAAATAGCCGACAAATCTGTTGTATAAAATAGCGCAATGATAATAATTGCCCCTAAATCATCAATAATAGCTAGCGCTAATAAAAATATCTTTAAAGATAAAGGCGCCCTCTTACCCAAAAGTGATAAAACACCCAAAGCAAATGCGATATCAGTAGCCGTTGGTATTGCCCAGCCCTGCAACGCAAAAAGATCTCCTTGATTTAATGCGACAAAAAATAATGCAGGAACAGCCATACCACCTATCGCGGCTATTCCAGGCAAGGCAATTTGGCTTAACGAAGAAAGCTGTCCTTCTAATACCTCTCTTTTTACTTCTAAACCAATAAGAAAAAAGAACACAGCCATTAAACCATCATTAACCCAAAGTAGTAGCGGCTTTGCGATTTGAAGCTTCCCAAAACGAATTTCCACATGCGTATGTAAAAAGCTATTGTAAGCTTCTGATAAACCACTATTTTGCAAGATTAATGCAAAAAGAGTAATAAATATTAATAGTATGCCTGCCGACGACTCTCTTTGTAAGAAAGTGTGGATCGTACTTATTTTCATATAAAACGTTTAACTCTCTAATAATTTTAGTTTATTGAGCAAGGGTATTCATTTCGTAAAATCTGATAGACAGCTTCACGGGCAGGAACATTTTTAGAGTTAAACTTACGCTGACTAAAACGACTAATTATTTTCTCAACGATCACTTTTAAAGGCTCACTCGAACCTAAACAAAAATCTGCATAGTAGGTAGGACTATTTGAAATTCGACGTGCCTTTCTAAGGCGAATAGCACGTTCAGAGAATGTTTCTCTACTATTGAGATTATCCAATGCATTCTCAAGAACTTTATCATCAGTCGCCACAGCTCCATCGATGAATCCCTGAATATATCTAACGCAAAAAGCTGCATCAACACCCTTTGGCTCACTTGCATAAGAAGAACAGTGCAAAGCTAACTCTTTTGTTGATAAAGGCTCTATTGCATCGGTTTTGTTAGAGATAAGCACTAAGCTTAAAGCGATAACAATAAAAAAGACGCTGTTATTTTTCATAATTTCTCCTAGGCGGTTTATAAACAAAAATAGCATGCTAATAGGTAAATTATAGCAAAGAATACTGATATATTTTTTCGACAGGCTTGTCTAAACCAAGTTCAACCCCAATCTGCACTTAGAAAAGCGAAATAAAGTGCATGTAATTGGTTTCATAGTGTATTCAATAAATCTTAGCTTCACTCGTAGGTTAAGCGGGCATTTATTGGGTATGCTATGGAATCAAATACTTGTGTTGTATTCGTGTTTCTAAGTGTGGATTTTGGTCAACCCTAAAGTAAAAGACTGACCCTCCTAAGAAAGTGAACTTCAAACCATAATAGCTTAAGCTTAGTTCATACAAGCAGGAATTACATAAGAACAGGTAAATCTAATTCAACGACTTCAAACAACATTTAGAACCCTTAAAAAAATGTTACCAAGTAAGGGACAAGCATAAGGAAAATTCCTACAAAGACCAGTAAGGTTGTATTGGAAATAAAGTAAGGAAAAACAAAAAGCGCGATACCCGTTAATAGCGGTACAATTGATTTTTGTTTGCGCCCATAACTAAAGAAACCTACACCAATTCCACCAAACAATACACTCCACAATAATGTCACTTCATTCATTTACAGCTCCTTTTTCGTAGAGCTCACTCAGCTCCATCCATTCGGATTCAACGCCTACTAATTTTTGATCTAACTTGCTTTTATTCAGTAAAACTTGCTTTAATTTATCCTTATTTTCATCTAAGTAAATATCAGAGTCAGCTAATGTAGATTCTAGCGTTGCTTGCTCTTCAGTAAACTGGTCAAGTTGCTTTTCTAACTTATTTATTTTATTACGTAATGGTTGTAATCTTTTTCTGCGCTCCGCCTCTAATTGCCGCTGTTCTTTTTTAGAAACTTTACCTGACATATCTGAACCATTAAGAGTGATATTTTGCCTTACCTCATCTTTTATAAAGTCAGATATATATTTAGCATAGTCATCCAAGTCACCGTTAAAAGCCTCAGCTTTACCATCATGCACTATGACTAACTCATCAGTAACGGTTTTTAATAAGTGACGATCATGAGATACAATCACCATAGCACCTGAAAAACCTTGTAAAGCCACACTTAGCGCATGCCTCATTTGTAAATCTAAATGATTGGTAGGCTCATCTAACAATAATAAATTTGGTTTTTGGTACACTAAAAGAGCCAACACTAAACGTGCTTTTTCGCCCCCTGAGAAAGGTGCAATCGGCTCATCTACACGCTCACCTTTAAAACCAAACCCACCTAAGTAATTCCGTAAATCCTGTTCGCGCGCTTTATTCTCTTGCAGATTATCAAGATCGCGTAATTGCTCTAAAGCCGTAAGCTCTGGATTCAACTGCTCCAACTGATGTTGGGCAAAATAGCCAATTTTCAAATCTTGTGCCTGCCATGATTCGCCCGATTGTGATTCAAGCTCACCCGCTAAGAATTTGATTAGTGTCGACTTACCTGCACCATTTGGCCCAATTAAACCCATTCGCTGCCCCGGCAACAACTGCATTTTTAAACCCTTCACGATTATCGTCTCACCATAACCGATACTGGCATCGACAATATTGAGTAAACGCTCTGGGATTTTTTCTGGCTCAAAAAACTGAAAATTAAAGGGTGAATCAATCTGCGCGGCTGAAATTTCTTCCATTCTACCTAATGCTTTTAAACGACTTTGTGCTTGCTTTGCCTTAGTTGCTTGTGCTCGAAAGCGGTCGACATAAGCCTGCATATGGGCGCGCTCACGTTGTTGCTTTTCAAAAGCGCTTTGTTGTTGTGCCAAACGCTCAGCACGTACTTTTTCGAACGATGAATAATTTCCAGCATAGAGTGTAAGCTTGGTGTGTTCAATATGTGCAATGTGTCGAACCACAGCATCTAAAAACTCACGGTCATGAGAGATTAAAATCAATGTCCCTGCATATTTAATCAACCAGTCTTGCAACCAAATAACTGCGTCCAAATCAAGATGATTCGTTGGCTCATCCAACAATAATAAATCTGACCGGCACATCAATGCTTGCGCCAAATTCAAACGCATCCGCCAGCCGCCTGAAAAACTATTTACTGGGTTATTAATTTGTTCATTACTATAGCCCAAGCCATGTAATAACGTTGCCGCCCTGCTCTCAGTGGTATAACCATCAATAGCATCTAACTGTGCGTGCAACTCCCCCAACAACGCACCCTCAGCCGTTAGTAGCTTTTTATGCAGTTCAATGTATTCAGTATCACCCTGCAGTACATAGTCTAAAGCACTAATTTCTGAAGAAGGTGTTTCTTGTGCAACATGCGCAACAGCCCAGTTTGGCGGAATACTTAAATTCCCCTCATCTTGGCCCAGTAAGCCCAATAACATTGCAAACAAGCTCGACTTACCGGTACCATTCGCACCCGTAAGACCCACTTTATAGCCTGGGTGGATACTTATATTTACATCAGATAATAGCTTTTGTGAACCGCGGCGTAGCGTGACATCAGAAAGAACAATCATGGCGTTGCATCTATAATAAAGAGACTTTTTCGCGAAAGAATACCGAATAATACTTTAGTTTTTCTTTCACCTAACTTTCACGCAAATGTCTCACAAAATTGTAATAAAAACATACAATATGACTGTTGGCAAACAAACTTCATCATTACATTAGTATTGGCTAACATAATATTTATCTATACTAGTGATAAAAATCAGAATGTGTACTTCGTGGCTGAAAGAGTATGATAAAAATTCTAACCGCAAAAGAGGATAATATTTATGAGTACCAATCTAACACCTGAAATAATTAGTGGCGATGTCAGCATCTCATCTGGCGATAGTAATGAGAAAATTTCAGAAAGCTCTCCTGCTGTTATGGTCATGACCGACTTTAGCCATGTAAAGCCATTTCAAGTTAGTGCCAGTGCAAGTTTAGAAGATATACATGAAAAGATGGTTTCTGCTGGTGTGCGCTTGCTATTTGTTCATGATGACGCCCAGAAGATGGTGGGGCTTTTAACCTCATTTGACCTTTTAGGTGAAAAACCTCTCTTACACATACAAATTCATGGTGGCACACGTAATGATATCGAAGCACGTGATATTATGACACCCATTGGGAAGCTTGAAGGCATTGAACTTGCAAAAATTCAAGCCGCCACAGTAGGTGATATTATCGAAGTTTGTCGCCATTCTCGACGCCATCACATGCTCGTTATAGAGAAAAATGGTAATAATACCAATATTCGTGGTTTGATTTCATCCTCGCAAGTTTCTCGTTCATTGGGCGTAGAAATTTCTGCTAGTCAACGTGCCGAAAGCTTTGCACAGCTCAATAAAGCACTGTCTTAGTAATATAGCTTATTCAGCCTTAAACCTGATTAAGCCTTGTAAAATTACAGGTTTAATCAGGAACTACGCACATTTAGCATATGAAAAATAATAACAATTCCTTTTGTTACTGGGATCAAAACACACTCGTCTTAAATATCTTAGGCACACCCTCAGCCAAACAAGACAAAATTCTCAAGCCGCGTGGCAATCAACTTAAAGTGAGTGTCACAGCATCACCTGAAGATGGTAAAGCCACTAACTATATGGTGAAGTTTTTAAGCAAAGAATTTGCTGTTAAGAGGTCTGCCATTACCGTTGTCTTCGGTCAAACCAGCATTCACAAGCAGCTACGTATTGAATCCCCACAAAAACTCCCTGCCGTTATCAAACAACACCTAAAGTAACTAACCTAAATCAAGTTCTTACAACTTTTACTTTCTATTCTTAATCAGCATCCGCATAATTCAAATACTTGTTTATTACAGAATCATTCTATGAGTGCTTTTAAGCCACCTTATCCTAAACGCCATACCAAGAAGCTCAACCCGTTTCAAGCGCTGTACTACGCACAAAAAGACTTACTTTCGATTTGGGAAGAGTCCGCATTTAAGTTTGAGCTTATGTCGCAAAAGATTTTCAAAAAACATGTTTTTATTGTTAATGCGCCCGACATCATTCGCTATGTTATGGTTGAAAACAAAGAGAATTACGAACGCAAAAGCAAACAAATGATTCGTGCACTAGAACCTTTACTTGGCGACGGTTTATTCATAAGCGATGGGAAAACATGGGCATCTCGGCGCAGAATCCAAACCCCGATGTTTGATAGCCAGCACATTAAAATGTACAGCAAAGTGATGGTTAACACCGTTACAGAAATGACTAATAACTGGGGGGGACATAAAGAGAAAAACGCCACCGACACCATTGATGTACACACTGAAATGGGTAAACTTGCCGCTGAAATTATCGCGCGAACCCTATTTGGTGAAAAACTTGGCGCACAAAATAGTGAAAAAGTCGTCAGTGCATTTGCTGACTATCAATCAGTTGTTAAACAAATGGCGATATTTAGCTTTTTGGGCTTGCCCGATTGGTTACCCAATGTAAATGCAAAAGTAGGCAAAGCCAGAAAAGCCGCCAAAACTATTCACCAAACCGTCGATGCCATTATCGCCATTGCCGAAGAAGAAGGCCACCAAGGCACCATGGTTGCCGAATTAATAAACGCAAATAAGTCAGAAAGCGGCACAGACTTAATGACCCGCAAACAAATTCGCAATGAAATTATTGTGTTATTTATGGCAGGCCATGAAACCACCGCCAATGTACTTGCATGGGTGTGGTACTTAATCTCACAATCACCTGATGTAGAAAAAAAGCTACATGCAGAGCTTAGTAATGTACTTGGCAATCGCCCACCAGAATTTGATGATATTGAAAAGCTACCTTACACACGTGCTATTTTGGATGAAACGATGCGTTTATATCCACCCGTACCAGTACTCTCACGGCAAGCTCAAAAAGATGATGAAATTCGCGGTAGAAAAGTCCCCGCAGGCTCACTCATGTTAATCGTTCCATGGCTGTTGCACCGCCATAAAAAACTATGGAAAAACCCTGACCACTTCATCCCTGAGCGCTTTATGCCAGATGCAACAAAACCTAAAAAGTTTAGTTATATTCCATTTAGTATAGGCCCTAGAGTTTGTATCGCAAAAAACTTTGGCGTAACCGAGTCAGTGCTTGCTATCGCCATTATCGCGCAAAAATTTCGCTTAACTTTGCCCCCTGAAACCAGTGTGGATCATGAGTGCCGCTTGACGTTACGACCTAAGGGTAAATTACCGATGAAGCTAGAAATAATAAAAGACTAGACCTTAAACCGATAACATAACCTTTCGATAGTACTGCAACTCCTCAATCGACTCTAAAATATCATCCATAGCTAAATGCACGTTCTTTTTAGTATAGCCCCCCAAAAGCTCAGGTTTCCAACGCCTTGCAAGTTCCTTTAGTGTACTCACATCCAAATTACGGTAATGAAAGAAATCTTCCAAAGCAGGCATTTCACGCGCCATAAATCGACGATCTTGACAAATACTGTTACCACACATTGGCGATGCACCTTTAGGTACGTATTGTTCTAAAAAAGCGATGGTTTCAGCTTCGGCTTGCGCCATGCTGTAGGCACTTTCTTGCACGCGCTTGATAAGCCCTGAACCACCATGATGTGTTTGGTTCCATTCATCCATACCGTCGAGCAAGCTTTGAGGCTGATGAATTGCAATCACAGGGCCTTCGGCAATTGTATTTAAATCTTTGTCCGTTACTATCGTGGCGATTTCAATAATCACGTCTTTTACCGTGTCCAAACCGGTCATTTCCAGATCAATCCAAATGAGATTATTCTTGTCTTGGCTCATGGGTTATAATCACACCTTTATAATTAAAAATTAACCCTTATTTTATACGCATATGCATACTTTTACTTATATTTTTATCTTAATGGTTGTTGTCACAATGGGCATGCAACTTTGGCTTTCCTTTCGACAAGCAGCGCATGTTAGCAAACACCGCGCGGCCGTACCCGAAGAATTCCAAGATAAAATCACCTTAGAAGAACACCAAAAAGCCGCCGATTACACCTTAACCAAAGGTAAATTTGGGCGTTTACAGTTATTTATTGGTACAGCCGTGTTATTTATTTGGACATTGCTTGGCGGCTTAGAATGGCTCGACCAATTATGGCGTGAAGCTAACTGGGGGCCTTTAGCAACAGGGGTTGCCGTTTTATTAAGTTTTACTCTTATCTCAAGCCTCGTTGATATTCCCGCATCACTTTACAGTACCTTTGTGATTGAAGAAAAATTCGGCTTTAACAAAACCACCTTAAAAACATTTATTATCGATATGTTTAAAGGCACAGCGTTATCCCTAGTAATTGGTATACCTTTGATCATGCTCATTTTATGGCTTATGGAATCCGCAGGTGAACCTTGGTGGTTATACGCTTGGCTGGCATTAACCAGTTTTTCTATCCTGATGATGTGGGCCTACCCTAAATTTATCGCACCGTTGTTTAATAAATTCAAGCCTTTAGAAGAAGGCGAAGTGTTGGATCGTTTAACCAGCCTTTTAAAACGCACCGGTTTTAACTCCGACGGCGTGTTTGTTATGGATGGTTCTACCCGCTCTAGTCACGGGAACGCTTACTTCACAGGCTTTGGTAAAACCAAGCGCATTGTATTTTTTGATACTTTATTAAAGCATTTAAGCCCAACTCAGGTCGAAGCCGTTCTGGCGCATGAATTAGGACATTTTAAACGCAAACATGTGTTTAAAGGTATGATCGCTTCGATTACAATGACCTTTATTGGTTTTGCGGTACTTGCATGGTTAATGAAGCAAGCTTGGTTTTATACCGCTTTTGGCATTTCAGAGCCTTCAACTTATATGGCTTTAATCATCTTTATGCTCGTGTCGCCTGCATTTACCTTCTTCATTGGACCTATGATGGCACGCTGGTCGCGCAAACATGAATTTGAGGCAGACGAATTTGCTGCCCAACAGTCAGATGCAGGGGAACTTATTACTGCACTGGTTAGTCTATATAAAAAGAACGCAGGAACATTAACGCCAGACCCACTATATTCGGCGTTTTATGATTCTCACCCACCCGCCTCGATACGCATAGCGCATTTAAGATCGGTAGGTAACTAGATAAACATGAGTCACAGGAGACTTAAACAATGAAACTATTCAATAAAATATTACTAACTCTCACAACAACAGCGGGCTTGCTGGTTTCAGGCGCATCAATGGCTGCAGGAGACGCAGGCAATGGTCAAAAACTGTTTTCAGGCTCTAAGTGTGACAAATGTCACGGCACAGAGGTTTTTACCCGCACTGACCGTAAAGTAAAAGATTTAAAGGGTTTAGAAGCACAGGTTCGTCGTTGTGATTCAAATCTGAATACCAACTGGTTTGATGATGAAATTTTAGATGTAACTGCTCATCTAAACAAAAAATTCTACAAATTCAAGTAGCACATGCATATTTTGTCTCATTACTGCGTTGCGCAGCGTACTCGAATGATCACATACTATTGTATGCTCAACATTCTCCGTGCGGTGCGCGCCTTGTTCTGAAACAAAATCTACACGTGCTACTCTCTTTTAAATTTACCCAATGCCTTCCAAAACTGTTACCTCTGATTAGCAAGGTAACTTCTTGAACAATACCCTTCACACTGGGCGTGTAATCATTCGCTTTGGTGCCGAGCTTCTGGTCGAAAACCCAGAAAAACCCTCTCTTCCCCCTATTCGCTGTACCGCAAAACGGAAATTCGACACCATTGTTTGTGGCGATGTGATTACCTGGCATGGCAATGAGCATGGCAATGCAACCGTGGATGACTTACTGCCACGCAAAAATGCTTTAACTCGTCCCGGTTATCGCGGTCGCCCGCGTACCATTGCCGCCAATATTGATCAACTGGTGGTCGTTAATTCATGGCTCCCTGAAACCTCATGGGATTTAGTGGATCGTTATTTAATTGCAGCGCAGCAACTTAATGCTAATGCAGTCATTGTGATGAACAAGAGTGATTTAGCCGATCAACATGCAGTTGATGAAGATTGGCAAGCGATGAAAACGTACCAAAAGATTGGTTACGATGTATTACAGATGAACGCACTCACCGGCGAAGGCGTCGATCAACTCAAAAGCTTAATGCGCGATAAAACCAGTATATTTAGCGGTCGTTCTGGGGTTGGAAAATCATCCATAGCCAATGTTTTATTATCTAACACGGCCGACATAACCGTTGGAATAATATCCGACTCTGGCGAAGGCAAACACACAACAACCACCGCGATGTTATACCCTTTAAACCCCAACAACCAACAAGATGGCTACCTTATCGACTCACCCGGAGTACGCGACTATGCGGTGAGTGACATGACCGAACAACAGTTAAGTGATGGCTATATCGAGTTTGCGCCTTTCAAAGAACTCTGCCATTTTAACAACTGCAGTCACAATCATGAACCAAAGTGCGCAGTGAGAACAGCTGTTGATAAAGGCGATATTACACAAGAGCGCTATCACCGTTATATTCAAGCTTTACAGAGCTTAGAAACTTAACCCCTAGCAATTACTCACATTTATTAGTCAATTTTTGGTATAATTTCCCCTGATCGGGCTTTCTATATTATTTTAATAAACTGTGACCTATAAACTACTTTTTTTCTGCATACCAGTACTCGCATTAGTACCATTCCAAAGCTTTGCAAAGAGCCTTGATGCCCAGCGCAAAGATTTTATTGAAGCCTATGATATTTTACACAAAGGTGGGGCTTTTTCTGGTTCTCATCTTAAAGACTATGCGCTAGCAAGTTATCTTGATTTTGAGCGTATTAACCAGCATTTGAAACAAACTTCTGACCAAGCACTGGATGATTTTATCCACGCCAATCCTAAATCATACCTTGCGAATAAATTAACGATCGAACGCTTAACGCGTTTAGCTAACCAACAAAAGTGGCAGGACATTTTAACACTTGCGGAAAAAGTAGAGGGTGGAGGAAGCAAAGCTAAGTGCCCTATTCTTAACGCCCAAATTAATACCTCAGAAGGTAAATCAAAACAAGTAGCCCTCTTAGCTGCGAAGCGTTATTGGCTAAAGGGAAAAGCTGCCTCGAAAGCATGCAATGCCGTCATTGATTTGCTGCATAAAAATAAAATGATCAATGATAACGACCTTTGGCTACGCATTTCTAAAGCTATGGAAAAAGGAAAAACCCGCCTAGCGAAAAGTTTAGCTAAAAATAGCAAGCATCAAAAACTAGTGTCTTTATGGGTGAAATTACGAAAAAAACCAGCCAAACATCTTAATCATAAACTCTTACAAAAAAGCACCTCTAAAACCCGCCACTTAATGACTTATGCGGTAAAACGTATCGCTCGTAAAGATACCGACAAAGCCAAGAAAAAGTGGAGAAAATTACAACAAACCCACGGTTTTACGCGTGACGAAAAGGCGGATGTAGATAGCTATATCGCAACCCGAGATGCGGTTGACCATAAACCTGATGCGCTAGAACAACTTATGGCAATCCCGAGTGAAAAACGCACGAAAGAAGCAAATGTCTGGATGGCTCGAAGTGCAATACGCCGAGGTCGCTGGCAGGAAGTTTTAAATGCCATTAAACCGATGAGCCATGATGAAAAGAAACAGGATGTTTGGACATACTGGCGCACCTATGCAAAGCATCGATTAGGCAAAAAAAATACTCCTGAAGACTATTATGAATTATCTAAAGATGCATCTTTCTATGGTTTTCTAGCGGCAGACCAGCTTAAAGCACCCTATGAGCGACTGCAAAAAGAAGAGCCTGACTGGGATCAATTTATTCCCGAAATAAAAAAAACAGCAGGTTTCCAACGTGCAGTTGAACTTTATACGTTAGGGCTGACCAAACTAGCCCGCAAGGAATGGATGTGGGAACTTAAACAGCTCAGTCATCATGATAAGTTAGTCGCTGCCGCTTACGCGCTCGAAATCAATCAACCTTTCTTGGCTATTATCACCATTTCACAAACTAAAGATTGGAACCAAGTTGGTTTACGCTTTCCTATGAAATATAAAAACCTTGTTATCAAAAGTGCTAACAGTCAGAACATCGATCCTGCGTGGGTTTACGGCATTATGCGTCGTGAAAGCGCCTTTGATTCTCAAATCAGTTCCAGCGCCAACGCCAAAGGTTTAATGCAAATTCTACCCCGTACCGCTAAAGAGGTCGCCCGCAAACTAGGGATTAAAAGTCACAAAACATCCGATCTATTAATCCCTGAAAAGAATGCTCGTTTAGGCTCGGCTTATCTCAGTCAAATGTTAAAAAAATTTAATGGTAATTTTGCCAAAGCAACGGCAAGTTATAATGCTGGGCCACATCGTATTCCTAAGTGGACACCAGTGTTTCCAATAGTTGCGCCACGTTGGATTGAAAGCATCCCCTTTAATGAAACCCGTAACTATGTGCGTGCTGTTATGTCCTACACCACCATTTACGATTATAAATTAAACCATAAAACAGGCAAGAATTTACGTTTGTCAGAACGGCTTCACCCAATAGGAGGAAACCTTTAAATGCAGGCGTTAAATAGAACCTCCCGACAACAAGGAATCGCCTTAATCACGGCATTAATTATAACCGCGATTGCAGTTTCTCTAGCCGCAACGGTGATGTATCGCCAGCAAATTCACATTCGCTTTTCTGGCAATATCGCGCATGTGGAGCAAGCTTATTTATACGCCAACGGTATGGAAGATTGGGCGGGTACTTTTTTAGAAAAATCCTATAAAAAACACCCTGGTTATGACTCATTAAAAGATGATTGGGCGGTGTTACTTCCCCCGATCCCTATTCCTGGTGGCGTAATGAATGGGCAACTGTTTGATTTGCAAGCGCGTATTAATTTAAATTCATTAAATCGTAAACCAATCAGAGTACGCCAGCAGAATCAAAATAATAATCAAAACAACAACCAAGGCACGAACCGTTCACCAAACAGGCAGCCCAACCCCAACCAGCAACGCAGACAAGAAGAAGTTATCGATATTGCACAAATCACTCGCAATAGAATAACCAGCTTAATGAGAAAAACTATCGACCCTGATGAAGAAATGGGTCCTGCGGAAAACTTTTCTGATATTGTCAAAGATTGGATCGATAAAGATCAGACCAATGGTAACCTAAAGCCACACAGTGCTGGCAGTGGCTTCGGTGCAGAAAGCCCTTATTATCAATCATTAGAGAAGCCTTACTTTAGTGCAGACACTTTATTAGTCAGCCCTACAGAGTTACGTTTACTAAAGGATATGAATAAAAAAGTTTATAAAAAACTCCTCGGTGATCAACTTATTTCAACCTTACCAATTAGATTAAAAACCCCAATTAATGTAAATACAGCAAAAGAAGAAATATTAAAAGCTATTGGGTTTGATGAACAAACAGTCAGTAATATCATAAAGAAACGAGAAGAAGAGCCTTTTCAAACCATTAACTCTTTTTTAGATTTTGATGATGTACGCCTCGCTTTAACACCTAGCCAACTCACCGGACACCTAAGTAAAGAAGATCTTGACGTAAAAAGTAGTTATTTTTTACTTCAAGGAATGGTACGAATTAATCACGCGCGTTTATTTGTAAATTCACTTTTAGAGCGGAAAAGGGGTAAAGTTTCTGTCATAATGCGCGACTTTAGTAATCCACAAAAAATTAAAACATCTAAAAAGAACTAAAACATGCAACTTCTTGTTATAAAACTTAACTCAATTCAGTCAATACCTGAATATGCTTTGCTTGGGAAAAATCAGGCCGAAGATCGCTTCACACCTTCGAACTGGCAGAAGATAAGCTCCCTGACGCGAGGTAGACGTGTATTGCTCGTTATTCCTAATAACGATGTCATGCTAAGCACACTAACAATCCCTAGTACCAATAAAAAACAATTGTTACGTGCTGTTCCCTTTGCTTTAGAAGATTCTTTAGCCGAAGATTTAGAAAATTTACACTTCGCTATCCATAAACAAAGCAACTCTGATAAAACAAATGTTGCCGTAATTAATCATCAGCGTTTAGGGATGTATACGGCATTGTTACGCGAACATAAAATTACGCCTTATTATGTGCTACCACAATTGTTAGCACAACATTACCAAAAGGACTCTTGGTCGGTCTTAAAAAAAGAGACACCTCAATCTGATGCTAGTGAAAGAGTGGTTCATGCAATCAACTCAGATAAGCAAACTCTTGAAGATAAGGTCATTGCACTCAATAAAATCGAGAATGACATCAGTGTAAGAACTGGCGTGTTCTCAGGCTTTAACAGTCATAAAAATTTACTAAATTTATTTTTAGTAGAACATTTTGAATCTCATCCTACACAGCATATTTATACAAATCTGGAGCAAACAGAATTTTCAGATGAACTAAAAGAGTGTGAGTTCAAACAACTGGATGCGAATCTCATCAACTATAAAAGTGCAACCGAAGGGCTTGCTCTTAACCTGCTAACAGGCTACATACAAAAAGGTGGCGCGACCAGCTCAATAAATTGGAAAGCGTGGCGCCCTGCTATGCTCATTGGTGGTCTCTTAGCTACCACTTGGGTAGCTATTTTAGGTATACAGAATAACCATTTAAAACAGCAATCTAATAACTTGAGTAAATCAATCGCCAAAGTCTATACGGATACATTCCCAGAAAGCCGTATTGATGTTTCTATCATGCTGCCGGAAATGAAAAACAAATTAACTGCATTGCAACAGAAAACTGGCAAAACGTCCGACTCCGTTATCCCCTTGATTGCAGATATTGCACCTTTATTAAAAAAGCACAAAGACATCACCTTAAATGAATTGCGCTACCAAGATGGCGAGCTGTTATTAAAACTAAACACACCAAACTTATCACGCCTAAATGCATTTAAAAAAGAAGCAAAAGAAAGTGCAGGTTTAAATGTAAAAGTTAAAGATTCAAGCACAACGGCAAATAAAGTTGAAGCTAACGTTATCATTAGCCCACTTTCCTCTAACAGCAAGCAACAAGCGATGGAGAATAAAGCATGAAGGACTGGTTTAATACACTCAACCCACGCGAGCGTAACCTCGTTACATATGGTTCTTTCCTTGCGGGTTTAATGATACTGGGTTTATTTATTGTACAGCCCTTGTTCGAAAATAATAAAAAACTCAATAAAATTATCGACAGTAAAAGCACCGCTTTAAAAATCATGCAAAAACAAAGCATTCAGGTTAAACAGCTACAACAACAGGCTACTAAACCTGAACAAACGAACAACCAAAGCCCACAACAAATTATAGAAAGCGCACTCCAAACCTTACGTTTAAAACCTGCTTTAGATCGCATGCAGTCTCAAGGCTCAAATGGTGTTAACGTTATTTTAAAAAATGCCAATGCTGATCGTACGATGCGACTAATTGCTAACTTAGAAAACAAACACGGCCTAATAATTAGTAATCTAACCATCAACACAAATAACAAAGAAACCGGACTTATCGATGTACGCTTAACCGTCAAAGCTGATTAACCTCACATAACTAACGAATATTAACAGCCATGAAAAAAATACTATTTATAGGATTACTATCCTTTTTACTCGCTGCAATTTGGCAACTTCCATTATCTTACGCTAAACCTCACATTGAAAAACTAACACAAGGCAAGGTTAGTTTGGGAGAAACCAGCGGAAGCCTCTGGCGAGGAACTGCAAAAGACGTTACTGTCAATAATATTCCTCTAGGAAAGTTAGACTGGCAAATTCAACCACTTAAAAGTTTGCTCGCCTTATCCTTAAAGTCTGATTTTCAGCTCAGTGGTGATGAAATCAAAGCGCAGGGAAATATTGCAATTTCAGCAAACAAAAAAATCACCTTAAACAATACAGACTTTGAAGTGGATGCTGTTTTTATTAATTCATTGCAAAACAAAGCCAAGTTAAGTGGCGAAATTCAAGGCAAACTAAAGTACGCCGAAATTCACAATAAAAACCTACCCATCATTGATGGCATAATTGACTGGAAGGAAGGCGCACTAAACTCCCCAATTAAATTACCCGCAGGTAATTATAATGCCATCATTACACCAGAATCTGGTGACTTAAAGATAAAATTAACCTCAAGTGATGCACCTGCTGAACTTAATGGTGATATTACACTCAAAAAGGATTGGAGATATAATTCCAATTTGATTGTAAAAGCAAGTGATAAAGGCTTGAATTCAATGCTAAAATTCACCGGAAAACAACAAGCTGACGGTAGCTTTGCTTTTAAAAATACCGGTGATTTAAGCCCTTTTATTGGACGATAGATAATCCAAACACGGACAGGCAAATATGGATAAGAATACTCAAATTGATGATTTAGCAAAAAAGCTTGCAGGCTTTTTACCCCCCTCTTTAAAAAATTTACAAGATGATATTGAAAAGAATATGAGGGGTGGTTTAGAAAGTGGTTTACGCAAAATGAATGTGGTCACGAGGGAAGAGTTTGATATACAAACCGCAGTTCTTCTTCGCACACGCGAAAAGCTTGAAGCACTAGAAAAAATTGTAGCCGAGTTAGAGACAAAAAAATGAAATTAATTTCAGTTGTTTTCATCAGTATAACGACACTTGCATACGCTTCATTGGTAAATGCAGAGACTTTTATATTTAAAAATACGAACAAGACTGCCGTACAAAAACCAAAGATACCTGCCTCATCATCCACTCATAAAGACGCCTTTAGTTTTGACTTAACACCTCAACCCGTTAAGCGCAGAGTCCAGCAAGTAACGAGAACACGCACAAAAAACACAAGACCATCACTTGCCAAAGGAAGTAAAAGTAGCACTTCCCTACAAGGCAATCAACATTCACATTCAGGCCGTATACACAGCCACCCTCTGCCACCTACACAAGGTGTACAACACAAGCATGGTAATGGGGCGCTAGGACAAGCAACTAGAAATATCGCCAGTAATCGTCCAATATCCCCCTCATCTACAAACACACAATTAAAGCCTCGTGCTAACACTAAGCAACACCCCTCACGTGGCGCGGTAACGAATAAAAATGATAATAATGCCTTACAACAAGCCTATAAACGAAAAGACTATGCTGCAGTTTATAAAATTGCATCACCCTATGCTAAAAAGGGTGACCCTGCTGCCCAATATGTTCTAGGTCAACTTTATTTACTAGGTCAAGGGCAACGCAAAAACCCGCAACAAGCCTTCAACTGGTTTAACAAAGCAGCCGCCAAAAACCACCCTGGAGCACAGTTTTTATTAGGCTCCTTGTACGCTGTCGGAAAAGGTACAAAAAAGAACCTCAGCCAAGCAGCTAAGTACTATAAATTAGCCGCTAAGAGTGGCATTCCCGATGCACTACGTAGCTTAGGCATTATGTATGAAAGCGGCCAAGGTGTTAGCAAAAGCATGTCAAAAGCCATGCGTTACTACGAACAAGCTGCAAACAAAGGTATGACAGATGTTCAGCTAATGCTGGGCGAACGTTATTTAAAGGGCTTAGGTGTTAAAAAGAATCCAAGCAAAGCCTTTAAATATATAAAACTTGCATCACGCTCTGGAAGCCCGACAGCCAGTCATTTGCTAGGCATACTTTATGCAAATGGTATTGGCACCAAGAAAAACCCATCAAGGGCCTTTAAGCTCATTAAGAAAGCTGCTAAAAGAAAAAACCCTGATGCATATTACGACCTCGCCTCAATGTATAGCCAAGGGCTAGGCACAAAAAAGAACCCTAAAGCTGCATTAAAATGGTATAAAAAATCAGCAAATAAAGGTAACCCGCTTGCACAACACAATCTAGGGCTCTCCTATCTACAAGGACTTGGGGTTACTAAAAGTCCTGAAAAGGCCTTTAGTTGGTTTAATAAAGCAGCTAAGAAAGGATTCCCTCTGTCACAATACTTCTTAGGTGACTTATATGTTGATGGTATCGGCGTTGCTAAAAACCATTCAAAAGCACTCAAATGGTATAAAAAAGCGGCAGCACAGAACCTACCCGCGGCACAGTACAGCGTTGGCGCGATGATTGCTAATGGTTATGGCACTAAAGCAGATATGAAAGAAGCTAAACAATGGTTTGAAAAGGCAGCTAAAAATGGCAGTGAAAAGGGTAAAGCGGCTTTAGAGGTTTTGAAAAAACAAGCAGCCAAGTGATTTTAAATAGAGTATGCGAAATAAAACAAACCATTTTATTCGTCATACCTTTCGTGCAAAGATTTCTCTTATTACTTCTATAACTTCCCAGAAATAGATGTCATCAATTTAGACATTAAAGGCATCATAACCTTGCGTATGGGTGCGGGTAACTCAGCAGCCCCTGCCTCTACAGCAACATCAGCATGGTGCGCCTCATCGATTTTCATTTGCTCAAGAATAGCACGACTTGTCTTATCACTAGCAGGAAGCTTTCCTAAATGCTCATCCAAGTGCTTGACGACTTGATCTTCTGTTTCTTTAACAAAACCTAAGCTCCATTTATCGCCCACTAAACCTGCTGCAGCACCGATACCAAAAGATCCGAGATACCACAATGGACTTAAGTAGCTTTTATGGTCATCTAATTCATTAAGACGTGTTTCACACCAGTTGAGGTGATCATTCTCTTCCATCGCAGAGCGAGCCATCTGCTCACGAATATCTTCACGCTTTGCGGTTAAGGCTTGACCACGATACAAGCCTTGTGCAGATACTTCCCCGGCGTGATTAATCCGCATCAATGAAGCTGACTGTTTCTTCTCAGTATCAGACAGTTCAGAGGAAATATTATTCGCAGGATTACTACGCTCTGTGGTCGGTGCTAAAGTATGTACTGTTCGCAAAGCCTGATCGACTTCGGTTATCAATGAGTCAATAAGACTTTGCTTTCTCATAACTACCACCTAAATGGATAACGAATTTATTTACGCTCTTTTTTAGCAAGCATATCAATGATTTCCATCAAGTTCTTTTCACTACCTGCCATATAAGGACTCGTTCTATACTTACCGTTAATAATGACCGTAGGAACTGATTGTGCTTGTGAACCAGCGCTAATTTCTTGTGCCCGTCTTACCTTAGCTTTAAACGCCATAGAGCTTTTCACATTATCGACTTGCTCAGCGGTAAAACCTTGTTCTACAAAAAAGCGCTTAGCTGCCGAGGGACGATTCAAGCGTCTTTTTTGTTCATGAATGGCTTGAAAAACCTTTGTAATGAGTTCTTTCTCTCCATTTGAGTCTAAAATTTCTGCAATATAATAGGTTTCTCCATCTTTAGCCCAGCCAGGGTTTAACATGGCTGGTACTTGCTTAAACTCAACATATTTTGGATGGTTCTCTTTATACCTATTCATTGTCGGCTCTAAGGAATAACAATGAGGGCATCCCAACCACATCAATTCAACTACTTCTACTTTTCCTTCTACTGCATCTGTTTGCATTGCAGGAGAAATTTCTATGTAATGCTTACCTTTCACATATTTTGAGGCACTTGAAACTACTGATTTAGCAACTGGAGCTGATTCCGCTTTAGCTATAAGATTGTCAGGAATCGCCGATATATCTGTTTTAGCTTTATCTACGATTGCTTCTGGCTCAGTAGGGGCGATATCCACACGTTTAGCATCGGAAGATGCAGAGTCACAGGCAGATAGTGCAACCACTGTTGAAATGACCAATGAAATTCTTTTTAATTTTATCTTCATTTTTTCTTAACCTTTTAATTTTTAAGTAAATAGACGTTTTAAACTCGATTGAAATTATGACAGGTTGAGTATAACAAAGTTCTTTTATGGCTTGAACCTTGAATCGTATATTCTTCCTTAATGATGAAAGCCACTTATTTTAGGATCTCAGACTTTAAATTAGAATTAAACGTGGCAACATAAGCCATCACAGACTCAATATCTTCATCATCCATTAACAAGGAAATATTTCTCATCATCGCAGGAGAATCATTACTACGTTTAGACTCTCTAAATAGTTGCAATTGTTTGATAGAATATTGTTTATATTGGCGTGCTAACCGCGGATAAATATAACCACGTTTTCTATCCAGTCCACCTTGACCTCTCTCACCATGACAACTAGCACAAGCAGGAATCCCGTATTCAATCCGCTTACCGGTATAAATCTCTTCACCTAAACTAAGGTTTACAAGCTCGCTACTTTCAGATAATTTTTTAGGCTTGGTTAAGGAGCTGAATTTCTGTTGAGAAAAAAAATAAGATAAGGCGGTTAAATTTTTAAAAGTTAAAGATTTAGTAATACGTTCCACATCCTTATTAACACGCAAGCCACCTTTAAAGTCTTTTAATTGTTTTAAAATATAACTTTGCTTCAAGCCTGCGATATTTGGCCAAAGGCTATTTTGACTATTTCCATCAGCTGAATGACAACTTGCGCATTGGCTCATCACTATATTTTTAACCGAATGATTATTTCGATTAGTGCTAGCACTATCAGCTAGAGCGACACAAGACCAACCTAAACATAAAATTAAAAACCACTTCATCATAAAAAATCAATCAAAAAAAAGGGCAGCACTTTAAGCACCACCCTTCATACTAAATACTTAAATTATTATTGCAAGCCAGACATATATTCAGCCACTGCTTCCATTTCAGCATCTGTCATTTTTAGTGCGATATTTCGCATAATTTTACCGGCATCATTATTTCGCGTACTACTTTTAAAATTCTTTAACTGAGTCACTATATACTTTGCATGCTGGCCAGAAACTTTTGGATACTTTGCTGGCCAATTCCCCATGCCAGTAGGCCCATGACACGCAGAACAAGCTGCAACACCGCTATCCATTACACCACCTTTATAGATAGCTCTTCCCAACTCGACCTTATCTTTATTAGCAGTACCAGGCTTAGTTTTCTGACTAGAGAAATAAGCAGCTAAATGAAGTACATCTTCGTCCGCAGCAATACCTTTCGCCATTGGCGTCATAGTTGCCTCTGCTCGTTTATCAGCACGGAAGTCATGTAATTGCTTGATAATGTAAGCCTCACCTTGACCTGCTAGCTTTGGCCAATCAGGGTTTGTGCTATTACCATCAGCACCATGACAAGCTGCACAAACAGCACTAAGCGCTTTTCCTTTCGTTGCATCACCTTTTACATGCTCTTTCGATGCTTCATTGGCAAATACCACTGACTGTGTAAAACACGCTGCAAGCGTAAATATAAATAATAATGACTTTCTCATTTCAAAGTACTCCTAAATACTTTCTTAACTTGTATACTGAGACCTTTGCATGAGATCTCATTTTCCAATTTATTCTGATAATTGAGTTGGATGTTAAAAAAACATCAAATCAATCGCTAGTTCTTCTCTATTTTTACCTTAATACTTACATTTTTAAGCCTATT
>JALSJU010000119.1 GCA_026989145.1 Thiotrichaceae bacterium | reverse complement strand
AAACTATGAATATTCACGAATACCAATCAAAAAAACTCTTTGCTGATTATAAAATTCCTGTTCCACAGGGAGTGATGATTAAAGCCTTAGATGAACTAGAATCTGCCACGAAAAAACTTGGCGGCGAAGGCTGGGCAGTTAAAGCACAGGTTCATGCGGGTGGTCGCGGTAAGGCAGGTGGTGTTAAAATCTGCCAAGGCTTGGATACGGCAAAAGATGCGGCTAAAAATATGCTGGGGCAAGCTTTAGTCACCCATCAGACCGATGCCCACGGTATGCCGATTAATAGTTTATTGATTGAATCACTTACCGATATAGCTAACGAGCTGTACCTCAGTTTATTGGTTGATCGCGCCACGCGGCGCATTACGGTTATGGCATCCACCGAAGGCGGGATGAATATTGAAGAGGTTGCTGCTAATACGCCAGACAAAATACTCACTGAAATTATTGACCCGATTGCTGGTTTTCAGCCTTACGTTGCTAGAAACTTGGCTTTTGCTTTGGGCTTAGAAGGATTGCAAGTCAGACAATTCACTGCGGTCTTAGGCTCCTTAGTAAATCTATTTATTGAAAAAGACGTATCATTGCTAGAAATTAATCCGCTGGTGGTTACCGCTGATGGCGATATTATGGCGTTAGATGCAAAAATAAACTTCGATGATAATGCGCTGTACCGCCATCCTGAGATTGTTGAAATGCGCGATCTTAGCCAAGAAGATGAGCGCGAGTCTCGTGCCTCTGAATTCCAGCTAAATTACATTCATCTTGATGGTGATATTGGTTGCATGGTTAACGGTGCAGGTTTAGCGATGGCAACTATGGATTTGATTAAACTACACGGTGGTGAGCCTGCTAACTTTTTAGATGTTGGTGGTGGAGCAACTGCTGAACGCGTCGCGGAAGCCTTTAAAATCATCCTTTCAGATTCAAATGTGAAGGGCATTTTGGTCAATATTTTTGGCGGCATCGTACGTTGTGATTTGATCGCCGAAGGGATTATTCAAGCGGTTAATGAGGTAGATATAAGCGTGCCGGTAGTGGTGCGTTTAGAGGGCACGAAAGCCGAAGAAGGCAAAGCACTTTTGGATCAAAGCGCAAGTTGTGGTGGCTTAGCGATTATCGCCGCAAACTCTTTAGCTGAGGCGGCTGATAAAATTGTTGCCGCAGCAAAGGAGGCAAGCGCATGAGCGTATTAATCGACAAAAATACTAAAGTCATCGTGCAAGGCTTTACCGGGAAGCAGGGTACTTTTCACGCCGAGCAAGCCATCTCTTATGGCACTCAAATTGTTGGCGGGGTTACACCAGGAAAAGGTGGCCAAACACATTTAGATCAACCGGTATTTAATACCGTAAAAGACGCGGTAGAAGCCACCGGCGCAGATGCTAGCATGATTTTTGTACCGCCGCCGTTTGCAGCGGATGCAATATTAGAAGCTGCCAGCGCAGGGATAAAAATTATCGCCTGTATCACCGAAGGTATCCCTGTTTTAGATATGCTCAAAGTTAAAGCTAGTCTCATGACAGATTATCCCAATACCTATCTAATAGGCCCAAATTGCCCCGGTATTATTACCCCGGGTGAGTGTAAAATCGGTATTATGCCAGGCTCCATTCACGAAGTGGGCAATGTGGGTATCGTCTCGCGTTCAGGCACGCTCACCTATGAAGCGGTTCATCAAACAACCCTTGTGGGATTAGGACAATCAACGTGTATCGGAATAGGAGGTGACCCGATTCAAGGCATGAACTTTGTCGATTGCCTAACACTCTTTAATGAAGATCCGCAAACCGAAGGCATTATTATGGTCGGTGAAATTGGCGGTAGCGCCGAAGAAGATGCCGCCGAGTATATTAAAGCTCATGTTAAAAAACCGGTAGTTGCCTATATCGCAGGGGTTACCGCACCCGCAGGTAAACGCATGGGGCATGCAGGTGCAATTATCGCTGGCGGCAAAGGCACGGCTGAACAAAAAATTACTGCCTTAGAGTCAGCAGGGGTGACCGTTGTGCGTGAATTGACAAAAATGGGTGAGGCGATTAAAGAAAAGTTAGGTTAATTACTTTTCAGTATTTGATAAAGCTCATCTTTTAGGTGCAAGCGTTTTATTTTTAGCGCGTCAACGACTTCATCAGAAGGCGTTTCGATTTCTTGTTGAATACGCACCATCTCATGGGCTATGTCGTCGTATTCATCAAATAGTCTTTTAAAATGTCCTCCAGCCATTTTCATCTCACGAATTCTGTCGTTAAATTCAGGGAATTCGTGGTGTAAGTCGTGTTGTTCTCCAAACATTTTTACTCTCCTCAGAAGGTTAGTTAAATGAGTAAATATACGCTTGTTAGCGTGAGCAGATATTGATTTAACTCAAAAATATTGATAAATCAATGATTCCTTTTTTGAGACCAGATGCTATACTCCCGCGCTTTATATATCTTTGCCAGTGTGTTGGAATTGGTAGACAAAGGGGATTCAAAATCCCCCGCCTTCGGGCGTGGCGGTTCGAGTCCGCCCACTGGTACCATTATTTTTATTTCACCTAATTCGTAGCATTCTCACATGCAACTCAGCGACTTCAACTACACGCTCCCGCCAGAATTAATCGCGCAAGAAGCTTTAACAGATAGAGCAGCAAGTCGTCTTTTGCAGGTTCATTTAGATTCACAAACCGATCAAGCACAGTTTTCAGATAAAATATTCACCGATATTGTCGATTTAATTGATAAAGATGATTTACTCATTTTTAACGATACGCGCGTTATTCCTGCCCGTTTACATGGCCAAAAAGAGAGTGGTGGCAAGGTTGAAGTAATGGTTGAGCGCGTGTTAGATGAGCATAATGTGCTCGCCCATGTGCGTGCGAATAAATCACCTAAAGCGGGTGGTTTATTATTGCTTGAAGGCGAAATTAAAGCTGAAGTCATTAGTCGGCAAGATCGGCTTTTTGAAATCCGTTTTTTAGGTGATATGACGGTGCTTGAACTGCTGGATAAACACGGTCATATCCCGCTACCACCGTATATTGAACGTCAAGATACTGATGATGACCGTGAGCGTTATCAAACCGTGTTTGCTGAAAAACTAGGCGCAGTAGCAGCGCCCACGGCAGGTTTGCACTTTACTAATGATTTATTGGATGCGATTAAAGCTAAGGGCGTGGCAACCGCACAGGTAACTTTGCATGTGGGAGCTGGCACGTTTCTCCCGGTAAGCGTAGATAATTTGGACGACCACGTGATGCATGCGGAGTGGGTTGAAGTTGAGCAAAGTGTTTGCGATGCCGTTGCAGCGTGCAAAAAACGCGGCGGCAAAGTCGTTGCCGTGGGGACGACCAGTGTACGCAGCCTTGAATCAGCCGCTAAACAAACAGGAAGCATTCAAGCTTTTAAAGGCGATACAAAACTGTTCATAACACCGGGTGTTAAATTCAACGTAGTCGATGCGATGATTACCAACTTTCATTTACCCGAATCTACATTGCTGATGCTGGTCTGTGCGTTTTCGGGCTATGACAATATAATGAGGGCTTATCAACATGCGATTCAAAAAAAGTACCGTTTTTTTAGCTATGGTGATGCGATGTTTTTAAGCTATTTGAACGGTGAATTTTCTTGAACCGCTTGATTGTAACGACATGAAGCAAACTAATCCTAGAACCCTTGCTGCACAAATTTTACAAGCCGTTATTTATAAGGGTGAGTCATTGAGTGCGTTGTTGGTGAATAATGATGAGCCGATGGTGCGTGATCTTTGTTATGGCTCATTACGTTGGCACGAGCCATTATCGGCCTTGTTGGGTGAATTACTTAGTAAGACCATTAAGCAAAAAGATAAGGATGTTGAGTGTTTGATTCGGGTGGGCTTGTATCAAATTATCTACCAAAAAACGCCTGATCATGCGGCAGTAGGTGAAACTGTTTCTGCATTAAAAGGTTTGAAAAAGCCTTGGGCGAAGAACTTAGTGAATGCCATTTTAAGAAATTACTTGCGTGAACAGGATGCTCTACAACAAGAAATTACTAAGCGCCAAGTGGTTAAGTACGCATTCCCGCAATGGTTGATTCATAAAATAAAGCAAGCATGGCCTAAGAATTGGGAGCAGATTCTGCACGAGTCCAATCAGCGTGCGCCCATGACTTTGCGGGTTAATCTAAGCCAGCAATCACGAGAAACTTATCTGCAAAAGCTGGCTGAGCTGGGTATTCAAGCTGCAAAAATAAACGGCATTGAGACAGCAATAAAATTAGCTTCGCCATGTAATGTCTTTGATTTACCAAGCTTTGAAAAAGGTGCGGTGTCGGTGCAAGATGGTGCGGCCCAACGAGCAAGTATTTTACTAAACTGCCAAGACGGAATGGCAGTATTGGATGCTTGCGCAGCACCGGGTGGAAAAACAGGGCATATTCTTGAAAGCGCAAAAAACCTTAAAGTGATAGCTGTAGATAATAGCGAGAGTCGCTTGTTGCGTGTTACACAAAATCTGGAGCGCATAAACGTGCAAGCGACTGTGATTACTGCAGATGCTTTAGACACTGAGGCCTATGCGAAAGGTGTTAATTTTGACCGTATTTTATTAGATGCACCTTGCTCTGCTACAGGTGTGATTCGTCGCCATCCTGATATTAAGGTATTGCGGAGGCAATCTGATATTGAAGCATTAAGCGAGCTTCAAGGAAAAATGTTAGATGCGCTTTGGCAAAAATTAAAACCTGAAGGTATCATGCTATACGCAACTTGCTCGATTCTCCCCGAGGAAAATGAGCAGCAGATGGTTGATTTTATGGATCGCACGAAAGATGTGGAAATTGTTCCAATACCAAAGGCGCAAGGCCTTGGTTTACAGGTTTTTCCTGGGGATGACTCTAATGATGGGTTCTATTACTGCTTAATAAGGAAAGCCTGATCAAGACCAATTGTTTTCAGTGACATAGCAGAGCTTATGCACTTATTATACGAATTCATGCAATTTAAAACTATCCTTACAGGGCTTATGAAAAACTCACAATTATGCATTAAAGGCAATATTTCCCCTCTATTCATTATTTTCATTATTATTACGTTTGCCATTTTTGCTTTTGCAATGATCAATCTTTCTTTATTACCTACACCTGAAGAGAAGCGAAGGGAGGTCGAGCAACAAATGGATGCCGTTATTCTTGCTGAAGAAGCTCAAGCAACAGGAGTAACGATAGAAGAGCTTAAAGGACAAAAAAAACGCGCATTAAACAAACAAGAAATAGTACACGATATTAATCAAGCTTCGTTAAAAGGTGATATTCAGAAGCTTGAGGCGTTGTTATCAAAGCTTACTGCTCCCCCTCAAAATTCAAGAGCCCTAGTAAGCGCTGTTAATGGAAAAAATACGGAAGCTTTCAGCCTATTATTAGCGGCTAAATTCCCATGTAGTAATGATACCGATGCTGGAAGTAGAGCATTCTCCGCGTCTATTAGCTCAGAGAATGCTGAATTCTTGAAGTTATTAACCGACAATGGTTGTCGCTATATCGAGCAAAAAAATCAAAAAAGTCTCGGAGAGCGCATTGCTAAATCATCCGCTCCTGATAAGATTTTTTTGCTCCCACAATTGAATCTTATAGAAAAATTTGGTGGCAAAGCATTACAAAATGCAATCAAAAGAAAAAGAGAAAAACAAGCCTTAACGATGATTGAGTTAGGTGCCAATATCCATACTAAGAATATTTTAGAACTGAGTATAAGAAGCAATACACCAACGGTTGCATTAGCCTTAATTAATAAAGGGGTCATCCTTGGGGATGAAAAAAGTAAAGACTCTCGCTTTTCACCTCTGACGGAAACCTTTAAGCGAGGGTTCATCGATGTAAGCACAGAAATACTTGTGCGTGATCCAAACTATATAACGAGAAATGCAATTGAGGATTCTATTTACAACATCAGCCTTTCTATTAGGAATCAAGAAATACGAAGAAAATCGATATCCTTAGCATTAAAGTATGGCGTTAAACCTAAAAAGTTAATAGATGGTGGAAGTCATGGTCTGATAAAAGCTATTTTTTACCAAGATGCACGTATTGTCGAACAACTACTTAAAGCAGGAGTAAACCCAAACATTCCAGATTCTACTAATTTAGCTCTTATCGTCGCCAAAAATTTACACTCTCCCCGATACAAGCAATTAAGAAAAGTGTACCGAAGTAAGCAAGGATCAAGTATAGAAACAGAAAATTTAATCATCTCGCTACTTGAAAAACATGGTGCCATTGATAACTTCTTGAAAGCAGTAATGCGAGCTAAAGGCATCAAAACCATTTCAAACTGTAGCTTAGAAAAACGAAAGAAAATAGACTTTGATGTACCCAAAAATGACTTACCTGAAGCAGCCAAATATGCAAATAAATATAGTCAGTGCATAATAAAAACGACTGAAACATGTGTTAATCAAGGATTCGGTTACGATGACTGTATGCGTTCCATACCAACTTGTAACAGTGACGATAGAACAGCCTTCTGTTGTGAGGACATTATAAAGAAACAATACTTTGCAGGTCGTTGTTCAGGTCTTCCTGTGCGAGAAACGATGCAATGGCTTAAAATAGAGTTCAATCATTAGTACTCTACTGATCCCAATATTCACTAAAATAGAGCCAAAGGATATTTCAATGACTGCCTTAGTCATTGAAATATCTAGTTTGGTGCACCACAAAAATAATCAACGTAAATAAAATCAATGCGCCAGCTTGATGACTTGCTGCTAAAGGAATAGGCACATGCAGTAGTAGTGTTGAGATTCCCAGCAACACTTGAATTAATATCATAGTCAGCATTAAGTGCAAACCAAGCTTTAGTCTTGCGGGTGGGTTTTTACTTAGGGCGACAAGGTAAAACACAATCACGGCTAGTGCTAAGGTTGTGGTAAGTACACGATGGTTAAATTGAACGGTTGTTACATTTTCAAATAAGTTGTGCCAAGCAGGTGTCATTGATAATAAACCATCAGGAATGAGCTGCCCGTTCATTAAAGGAAAGGTGTTGTAGACAAGACCTGCATTTAAACCTGCAACAAACCCACCCGATAGTATTGTAATAAAAGTAAAAATAAGAAGTACTAAAGCGAAGAGTTTTAAAGGCTGAGCATCAAAATTATGATTTAAATTTACAGCTTTGTCGCCTTGATAGAACAAACCTAAAGCGATCCATAAGATATAAGCATAGACAAAAAGAGCTAAACCTAAGTGTGCGACTAATCGATACTGGCTAACATTGGGGTTGTTAACAAGACCACTTTTAACCATATACCAGCCAAGCAAACCTTGTAAGCCACCGAGTATAAACATGATAATGAGTTTGATTTTTAAGCCAGTGCTTACCCAGCCTTTGACAAAGAAAAAGACCATGGGGAAAAAGAATATTAAACCAATCAGCCTGCCGAGAAGTCGGTGCGAATATTCAAACCAAAATATAGACTTAAAACCCGCTAAGTCCATAGCGTGATTGTGTATTTTAAATTCAGGAAACTGTTGGTATAAATGAAACGCTTTTAGCCACTCATCATTACTGAGTGGAGGCAAAGCACCCATTATAGGCGCCCATTCAACCATTGATAAGCCTGAGTCTGTTAAGCGTGTTACGCCGCCCAAAATCACCATGGCAAAAACCGCTGCAGCAGATATAAAAAGCCAAATTGCGATGATGCGTTGCTGTTTTATTGAGGTCATTGTGCCTGTGCCTTATCGTTTGATGGGTACTTGCCGAGTCCCAAACCTTTATTCAAAACTTATCTGGCTACTATAGAAAGGCGACTTAAAAGATGTTAGAAAGTCTTATTTCAGAACTGAGACCTTGATATTAAACCAGATTTTACTTAAATAAATTATCCTTGGTCACCCTGTTTTGAATCGATTTGTTCTACTGCAGGCACGCTTTGAATATCACATGGGCCTCTGTATTCTTTTGGTACATTATCTGGACACTGACCACATTGAGTATTTCCTGGTACCGCAAAGTCAATTTTTTTCGGATAAGGTAAGTTCAAGTTGTTCATAATCTGAATAAATTCTTGCTCGGATTTATTATTTCCCAGACGTGGATTACGCTGTTTCTCTTGACCGATTGTTGTAATCTGCCGACCCTCATAATCATGCCCAGGGTAAACGAGGGTTTCATCCTCTAAGGTAAAGAATTTTTTATGGATACTGTTATACAGCGCGCTAGGATCACCTGATTGAAAGTCTGTTCTGCCGCAAGCTTCTATTAACAAAGCATCACCTGAAAATAATAATGTTTGTGTATTGCTCTTAATCAGATAAGCATGATGCGTACTGGTATGACCTGGTGTAAATAAAGGGTGTAATTGAAGGTTGCCAACTTGAAAAATAGTCCCTTCTTCCACGCCTAGGTCAGCACAATTTAGTTGATCCATTTTAGGAACAACAATCTGGCTTGAAGCCAATGCTTTCATCTTGCGAGCGCCTGTTAGGTGATCTGCATGCACATGAGTTTCTAGTGTAAAGGAAGGTTTTAAACCTAATGATTTGATTATGTCTAAATCACGTTCGACTGTATCAATCACTGGGTCGATGAGAACGCTTTCTCCGGTTTCTTCGCAGCCTAATAAGTAGGTATAGGTGCATGAGTCGGGTTCAAATAATTGTTTAAAAATCATAATGTTGTCCTCTTATTAGGTTTGATTATAGAATAGCTTTTCTATTAGTAAATTGGTTCTGATACTAGCACTTTTTTGCCTGCACTCTCCCATGCATTCATGCCACCTGCAAGGTTAACCATATTTTTAAAACCCATTTGTTGTAATGTGTCTGTTGCTAGTGCTGCTCGACCACCTGTAGCACAAACTACCAGCCATTGTGAGTCTCTCGCATCTCGCAGATCAGGATTT
>JALSJU010000118.1 GCA_026989145.1 Thiotrichaceae bacterium | reverse complement strand
CCTTAAGCGTATTTAATGCTTCACGCTCACTACAACCTTTGTCTAAATTCAATTTTTCTGAAAGCCGAATACTTTCAGGTACGGTTTGATCAATCAACGAATCCAGCGAGCTAACGCCAATAACATCAAGCATAGGCTGAATATCAGCAGACTGCGGACCAATATGACGAGAGGTGAAATCATCATGTTGCATGAGTGAATCTAAAGGCAATGTTTTCATAAGACTAAATCTATCTAAGTACGGTTAAAATACGGGTTAAAAATTGGCGGGCTTGGTTACACCGAAAAAGCCATTACTCTTGGCAAAAAGACTCATAAGCATCAGCATCCATGAGCTCGTCAAGATCATCCATTGATTTTAGCTTCATGCTAAAAATCCAACCTTCACCGAACGCAGCGCTATTAATAAGCTCTGGCTCGCCATCTAGCTCTTCATTGACTTCTGTCACTTCACCTTCAAGCGGTGCGTACATATCAGAAGCAGCTTTTACTGACTCAATTACTCCACAGTTCTCTTCAGCCGTTAGCTCAGATTCAACTTCAGGCAATTCGACATACACCACATCACCTAATAGCTCTTGGGCGTGATCGGTAATGCCTACGGTTACTGTTCCATCACCATTATCGCGTACCCACTCATGGGTTTTAGTGTATTTAAGATCATTCGGGTTTTCGTTACTCATATTTTTCTCCAAGTTTATCCATTATTAATTAATTGGCGTGTGTAGTTCAGATTTCTTATAGTGTTAGATTAAAACTTTGCCATTTCTAACAAACGGCGGTTTAACAATCTTAACTGCTAATTGCTTGCCTCTTATTTCAACAAAACAATTATCTTGCGTTTCAGAAGGTATACGTGCGAGCGCGATAGACTTGCCTATAGTAGGTGAAAAAGAGCCACTAGTAATCTCACCTTCACCGTGCGATGTAATAACTTTTTGATGACCACGCAGAACACCTTTATCTTCCAAAACAAGTCCAACCAATTTACTTTTAGAGCCTTCCATTTTTTCTTTTTCTAAGGCTGCACGACCATTAAAGTCTCTCTCTGTTGGCTCCCAGGCGATTGTCCAAGCCATGCCCGCTTGCAACGGCGAGATACCTTCATCCATATCAGTGCCGTATAGATTCATGCCGGCTTCAAGACGTAAAGTGTCACGTGCACCTAACCCAATTGGCTTAACACCCGCATCTATTAATTGCCCCCAAAAGTCAGCTACTTGCTGATTTGGTAAAATAATTTCAAAACCATCTTCACCGGTATAACCGGTACGCGCCACAAAAAGATCACCCAGCTGAGCACCAAAAAATATTTTAAGGTCTGAGGCAACCTTTGCATCGGCTTCTGACAATAAAGACACCACTTTGCCACGCGCACTCGGTCCTTGCACCGCGATCATAGACAAATCATCACGCTCTGTCAGCGTTAAATCAAACGCTGCCATTTGGGAATTTATCCACTTCAAATCATTCTCACGAGTTGCAGCATTCACCACCACACGGTAAAAATCGTCCGCTAAGTAATACACGATTAAATCATCAATAACACCGCCCTGCTTATTTAACATACCGCTATAAAGCGCCTTACCTGCATCTTTTAGGCGCGCCACATCATTAGCTAAGAGTTTTTGTAAAAAGGCTTTAACCTCGGCGCCTTTAAAATCCAACACCACCATGTGCGACACATCAAACATGCCTGCATCTTCACGCACCTGCTTATGCTCTTTAACTTGCGAGCCGTAATTGATTGGCATTTCCCAGCCTGCAAAATCAACCATTTTACCACCTGACTCCAGATGCTTCTCATATAAAGGGGTTCGTTGCGGCTGTTGTGACGATTGCGACATGATAATTTCCTCTGATCTTTAACAAAATTTTTCCAAAAAAAAGGGCGGCAAACACACCGCTACACGATGCTATTTGCCGCCCCTCTGTCCTTGATACCTGAGAGATTCCCTACGATTAATACTAATAACAGCAGGTTAAACCCTTCGGTGGAAACATTTTTTGTTTCGCTCTCCAGAGCCAGCATTCTATTCGCAGTCCTTTTGCCTGAGCGTTTCCGGACGGTTTTGCGTCTTCGGCATTTTCAAGTAAATAAGCTAAACTTAAATTAACCCACATAAATTACGAGAAAACTTCTCCTGCGAGAGATTTTGCTGAGCTATTACTATACCGAATGGAATAATCGAGAGAAAGTAATTTGTACTTTAAAAATCATATTTCTGACAGGCGTTATAAAAGTTCAAAACATATTTAACGATGAATCTACTAAAGCAATTTAGTTTACGTTATCCTCAACTAAAGATCATCACGGAGAGCACAATGTTAGAGAGTACAATGTTAAACGATTATAAAAAACATGTTGAAAAGCGTGCGCAAGCAGGCATCTACCCACAACCACTCAGTGCAGAACAAACCGCTGAGCTTGTTGGACTATTAAAAAAACCGCCCGCCGGTGAAGAAGACTATATCGTTGATTTATTAAGCAATCGTATTCCCGCAGGTGTTGATGAAGCCGCTTATATAAAAGCAGGTTTTTTAGCAGCGATTACAACAGGCGATGCAAACTCACCTCTAATAGACAAGCAAAAAGCAACACAACTGCTCGGCACAATGCTCGGTGGCTACAATATTGAGCCTTTGATCAAAGCCTTGGATGATGAAGACATTGCAGAAATTGCGGTAAAAGCACTCTCACACACCCTGCTAGTATTTGATGCCTTTCATGATATCAAAGAAAAAGCCGACGCCGGCAATAGACATGCGAAAACAATCTTACAATCTTGGGCTGATGCCGAATGGTTTACCAGCAAGCCTGAACTGGCAGAAAAAATTACCGTCACCGTGTTTAAAGTCCCCGGTGAAACCAATACCGATGATTTATCCCCGGCACCTGATGCTTGGTCGCGCCCCGATATTCCACTGCATGCAAACGCCATGTTAAAAATGCCCCGTGACAGTATCACACCAGATAAAGAAGGCGAACTTGGGCCGTTAAAATTAATCAGTGAGCTCAAACAAAAAGGCTTCCCATTAGCGTATGTAGGCGATGTGGTTGGCACAGGCTCATCCAGAAAATCCGCCGTAAACTCAGTGCTTTGGCATATGGGTGATGATATTCCATTTATCCCCAACAAGCGCGAAGGTGGTTATTGTTTTGGCAGCAAAATAGCACCTATCTTTTTCAACACACTTGAAGATGCAGGCTCACTGCCTATCGAAATGGATGTTTCACAACTCAATATGGGCGATGTGATTGATATCTACCCGTACGAAGGTTTAGTTAAACGCCACGACTCTGACGAAGTTATTTGTAAATTCAACCTAAAACCAAATGTGATTTTGGATGAAGTTCGCTCCAATGGTCGCATTCCTTTAATTATTGGCCGCGGTTTAACAGCCAGAGCGCGTGAGGCATTGGGCTTAGAGGAAATAAACTTATTCCGTAAACCCATCGAGCCAGTAAATACTGGTAAAGGCTATACTCTCGCACAAAAAATGGTCGGCAAAGCCTGTGGTCTCAACGGGGTACGCGCAGGCATGTATTGCGAACCCAAAATGACCACCGTAGGTTCGCAAGACACCACTGGCCCAATGACTCGTGATGAGCTAAAAGATCTCGCCTGTTTAGGCTTTTCTGCGGACTTAACCATGCAATCATTTTGCCACACCGCCGCCTACCCAAAGCCAATTGATGTCGATACGCAACATACCCTACCAGACTTTATTATGACTCGTGGTGGCGTTTCACTGCGCCCCGGTGATGGTGTCATCCATTCGTGGTTAAACCGCATGTTATTGCCCGATACGGTTGGCACCGGTGGTGACTCGCACACCCGCTTTCCGATTGGCATTTCATTTCCTGCAGGCTCTGGCTTAGTCGCCTTTGCCGCAGCCACAGGTGTCATGCCACTGGATATGCCCGAATCCGTTTTAGTGCGTTTTAAAGGTGAAATGCAACCCGGCATTACACTACGTGATTTGGTCAACGCCATCCCCTATGTCGCCATTCAAAAAGGGCTACTCACGGTCGAGAAAAAAGGCAAGAAAAATGTCTATTCAGGACGCGTGCTAGAAATTGAAGGCCTACCTGACCTCAAAGTCGAGCAAGCCTTTGAACTATCCGATGCCTCAGCAGAACGCTCCGCATCAGGCTGTAGCATAAAACTCAATAAAGAACCGATTATTGAATACCTAAACTCCAATATCGTCATGCTTAAATGGATGCTTGCTGGAGGCTATGGTGATGAGCGCACCATTCAAAGACGTATTGATGCAATGCAAGATTGGATAGAAAACCCAGAACTACTAGAAGCAGACAAAGATGCAGAATACGCTGAAATTATTGAAATTGACCTCAATGAAATCAAAGAACCCTTACTCGCCTGCCCGAATGACCCAGACGACGTAAAACCACTCTCAGAGGTTGCCGGCACCGCGATTCAAGAAGTCTTTATCGGCTCATGTATGACTAACATTGGGCATTTCCGCGCCGCCGGAAAACTGCTAGAAAAAACCAAAGGTGCCGTACCCACACGATTATGGATAGCACCTCCGACTAAAATGGATGAAACCCAACTTACCGAAGAAGGCTATTACAGTATTTTCGGCACCGCCGGTGCACGCACCGAAATGCCAGGTTGTTCGCTCTGCATGGGCAACCAGGCCCGTATCGCGCCTAAAAGCACCGCTGTTTCAACCTCCACACGTAACTTCCCTAATCGCTTAGGTGATGGCGCTGATGTTTATTTAGCGTCAGCCGAGCTATCTGCAATTGCTGCTATTATAGGTAAACTACCCAGCGTGGATGAATATATGGAGTACGCCGCTGATTTAGACACCATGGCAGATGATATTTACCGCTATTTAAACTTTAATGAAATTAAAAGTTATCAAGAAGCTGCCAATGGAGTGATACCTATTATTCCAATTTAAATCTGGAACATCCAAATAACCAACCCACATAAATAGGCTCAGCATGAAAAAAATTCTAATTATTCCACTATTGCTGGGCCTAGTGGCTTGTGCAAACACCCCACCACCCATGACAACAAGCACCAAAAAACCTCGCAGCCAATTTCAAGAAGTGTGGCAACAAATCAGCTCCGACCCTGTCAGCAAGCTACCACAGCAACGCGTTTCGTACAGACAATTATTTTCAAAAGGCAAAGACATCATTTTAGGCAACTCACGCAGAACCTTAAATGAACATGCCGACATTATCCCCAGCTTTAATAAACTAGCGCACCCCAACGGGGTATGCTTCAAAGGCGTTTGGCAAATCAATCAACAAAACCCATACAGCGGTTACTTCAAACAAAACAGCAAAGCTCTTATCATCGTGCGCGCATCAACCGCCATGTCGAATACCCGTAGCGGAGAAATCCGTGCCTTTGGCTTTGCGGGAAAATTATTTCCCACGCTAAACCCAAATAAAGTAAACCCAGAAAACACCGCTAACTTCTTCCTCATTGACGACCTCGGCGGTACCCGTGCCAAACACTATACCGACGTAACGTTGACCAATGAACCAAGTGTCAGTAAAAATAGCGAAGTCTTAAAAAATCTGCTCTACGCACTAAAAGTCGCACGAACTTTCTCTAAAGCCGATAAAAATCCCGGCATCCGACAGGTCTATGAAATCTCCTACTTAGGTGAAGCAAACAACAAAGCCGTCATAACTCCCCGCTGGATGAAAGTAAGCGCACAAGCAGGTCAAACACGCGATGCGCAAGACTTTAGAGACGAACTCGCCATTAAAGACAAACCACTCATCTTTGACATCGCCGTCGCCAGCAAAAAAATAAACAACAAAAAAGTATGGCAGAATATCGGCACCATCACGCTTGATGCATCAGTAGTATCTACATCTTGCGATCACCGTTTACACTTCCACCACCCAAAATGGCGGGATGATGTGACAAAATAATAAAGTGTCAATATTCTCTTCTATATATTTTCACAGCATGTGATAAATATTTTTTTCGCCCATAGGTTAATCGAATACCTTTAGAGTATCCCTTTGAATCAACTCTCTACGCCATTAATGTGATTTCTATCGAGGATTAGGGCAATAAGCCCTATTACATTTAAACCAAGTCGCTTATACTTGCTCGGTTATTCTAAAACCATTGAAATAGATTTTTATGAGCCAAACCGATTTTGATCAAAAAGCCTTTGATGCACTGCCTAAGTTAGAACGTTCTCTGTTACAAATAATTTCCATTATTTATGCGCCTGTGGCTGCTACGCCGTTGGCAAGTTGCGCGCACCACCTTGGTTTTAATGATGAAAAAGGCGATTCCTTTACTTTGCATACGATTCGCCCTGTGTTAGTTGATTTGATTCATACGGGTTTTTTAGAGGGTAGTCAGGGCAAGTATTTTTGTGCGCCGAGTTTCAGTGAGGAGATTCTGTTAAGCAGTATTTCAGATGGCACCTTCAACAATTATTCTGAGCAGGTATTACGTTCCTTCTCGGCAACGGAATCGTTTGGCAGAGTCCTTTGGCAGAGTATTGAGCACGGCCTTTCGCATGCGCGTATTTATTTATTTCAGGGCAAAGCAGATAAGCTTGAAAGCACCCTAAAATTATTAAATGAGCGCTACCAGTACAACGAGTCGGTATTATCTAACCCCGGCTTTTACCCCGCGACTTTTGGTACGCCGGCAAATGAGAAATTGTTGGCAGTTTTGTCTGATTCTATGTTTAGCGTGGCGTTTATTCATTTAGTGGATTATGGTTTAAATGGTTTGCACGATCAGGCTAAGTTGTGGGATTTATTGCATAAACGCGAGCAAGAAATCCCTAATTTACAGGCATTTAAACTTGCCTTGCTTGATACGCAGGCGGAGTACAGTATTTTATCGGGTAAGTTAGAAACCTTTCCTGAGTTACCGGCAGGCTTGCACATTCAAGACACCAGCAAGCTGTTAGAAAACACCAATACCGAGGTGGTGCAATACGGTGACCATCACGTTCATTGGCACCTTGCGAACAGTGCCAAACAGTTAATTCATGGCAATATTGAAAGCGCCATTCAAGCCTATGATAATGCTGTAGAGCTTTTTAGAGAGCTTAATAATAAGCGCAAAGGCACTGCCATTATATTTAATAATGACTTTGAAAAGTTTTACTTGCTAGCATTACTGGCGAGTGGCGATTCTGCACAGATTAATTTGGCGCTAAAGACTTTCAAGCATCTTGATAAAGGCTCACGATTCGACACTGACCACGCAATTTTACACGCCTATGCCGATACCCAAATCAGCGGAATTTTTAACTTTAATGTACCGTTGGTGGACTTGAAAGACAGCCTTTTAGGTATCCTTTTTTACAGTGTTATTAAACATTGGCTGGGGCATGATTTATCTGATGCTGTGGTCGAGGTTTTAGAAGCTCGCCACCAACAAACAAGCATAGGCAATTACAAATGGTTACAGGCCGAATATGCGCACGCCTTGGGTCAAGCAAGCGATGACAAAAGTGAGAAAAAGAAGTTCCTTGATGAGGCTGAAGCATTACACAAACAGCTAGGCACCAGCAGCCTGTTTGAACTTGTAAAACCGCAAGCAGAGTGGGAGCGCGCGCTAAATGCAATGAACCAGTTGGTCACCCCTAAAGATGAAAAAGGTACGGCTAATGATAGCGAAGAACGCATTGTATGGATGCTTGATACCGACCGTTATAATGAGTACACCCTAACCCCAAAATTACAGAAAAAAACAGCTAAAGGCACGTGGAGCAAAGGCAGAAACATTGCCTTAAAACGCCTTAAAAAAGAACAACACGAGCTACCACCCTTAAGCGACAAAGACCTTGATTTAGTAAGTTCAATATACGAACAACCGGATTATGATAGCTATTACCACCGAGGCCCACAATTTACACTGGATTTAAACAACGCATGGCCTAAGCTAGTCGGGCATCCACATTTATTTTGGGATGGTGCGCGCAATACCGCGATTGATTTATCACAAAATGAATTTGAGTTATTAGTTTCTGAAGAAGGCGAAAACTTACGCATCAGTTTTTACCCACCGTTTGATGATTCACAGCAAGATAGCCAGTGGTTAATTCATAAAGAAACCCCTACCCGCCTGTGTATTTACCAAAAATCAGAACAGGTCATGCAACTTAGCGAGATTATTTCTAACGGGATTGTGATACCACGTGAAGCTGAAAAAAATCTGCGCGAAACACTCACTACACTTGCACCAATGATACAGATTCAATCTGATCTTGAAGGCGTAGTTGATGCCGAAACGGTTGAGCCGGATTCTCGCATCCATGCCAACCTACTGCCTTATGGTGATGGTTTACGCGTAACCTTACGGGTTAAACCATTTGGTGAGTTTGGCGCCTATTTTCCTGCTGGTGAAGGTCGCTCTAAACTATCAGTTGAGCATGAAGGCAAACGCCTCACCACTACCCGTGACCTTGCTGCGGAAAAACAGCAACTCGACAATCTACTGCGCCATAGCAACATTCTTGGCGAAGAAGAAGAGTTTAATGACGAGTACATTTTAGAAGACCCACAAAACTGTTTGGAGCTATTAGAGCAGTTACAAGCGGAAGGCGACAAAGTAATCGTCGCTTGGCCAGAAGGCGAAGTAATGCGCATCGCTTCGCGCTTTGACACCAACAATTTACGCTTGAGTATCAATAAAAGCGGTGATTGGTTCCAGCTTGAAGGTAATGTGTCTACCGACCCTAGTCTAGTCTTGTCGCTGCGCCAATTGCTTGGTTTAACTCAAGGCAATAAAGGCCGTTTTATCCAAATGGAGGACGGTCAATATATTTCTCTTAGCAGTCAATTTAAGAAAAAGTTGGATGCGATTCACCGGTACAGTGAGCTTAATGAAGATGGTGCAAAAATCAGCGGCTTGGCATCTTTAGCGCTCGAAGATTTAACCGATATGGTGGGCGAGCTTACCGTCGATGAGGCGTGGAAAAAACAAATCCATGATATCCAAGAATTAGATAGTCACCACCCTGATGTACCGTCAACCTTGCAGGCCGACCTGCGCGACTACCAAGAAGAAGGATTCCGCTGGATGAGCCGACTCGCCAAATGGGGTGTAGGCGCATGTTTGGCAGATGATATGGGCTTGGGTAAAACGGTACAAACTATTGCCTTATTGCTAGAGCGTGCCACCCTCGGCCCAGTGTTAGTGGTTGCACCGACCTCGGTAAGTAATAACTGGGAGTCTGAACTAAATAAATTTGCACCAACCTTAAAGCCTTACTTTTATCGAGATGGTGGTCGCCAAGAGTTATTAGATCGCGCAAAGGAATTCGATGTAGTTATCGCCAGTTATGGCTTATTACAACAAGACGGTGATATGTTTATTGAAAAGCATTGGGCAACGATTGTATTAGACGAAGCCCAAGCGATTAAAAACATCAATGCGAAACGCACAAAAATTGCACACAAGCTTCAAGGCGACTTAAAAATAGTCACCACAGGTACGCCAATTGAAAATCACTTAGGCGAGTTATGGAGCCTATTCCGCTTCCTCAATCCTGGTTTACTGGGCACGCAACAGCAATTTATGGAACACTTTATCGGCCCAATTGAGCGAGATAACGACAACGATGCACGGCAACATTTAAAGCGTTTGATTCAACCCTTTATTTTACGTCGTACAAAAACTCAAGTATTGGATGAATTACCACCTAAAACAGAAATTACCGTTGAAATACCGCTATCTGAAGGTGAGCGCGCCATGTACGAAGCAGTACGCGTTAGCGCCCTAGAAAACATCGCTAAAGACAAAGGTGAAAAGCAGCAAGGCGGCAATCATCTCAAAGTATTAGCCGCTATCACCAAACTTCGTCTTGCCAGTTGTCACCCTAAATTAGTGATGGAAGACAGCACTCTAACCGGCAGTAAACTGGAATACTTTGGCAACTTAGTTGAGGAGTTATTAGAAAATAACCACAAAGCGCTGGTGTTTAGCCAGTTCGTAAAATACCTCGCCATTATCCGTGAATACCTCGATGCAAAAGGCATATCGTACCAATACCTTGATGGCAGCACGCCCGTAGCACAACGAAAAATGCGTGTTGATGAGTTCCAAGATGGCAAAGGTGACCTATTCTTAATCAGCTTAAAGGCAGGTGGCTCAGGCTTAAACCTAACCGCCGCCGATTACGTCATCCACATGGACCCATGGTGGAACCCTGCAGTTGAAAACCAAGCCTCTGACCGCGCCCACCGAATTGGGCAAACTCGTCCCGTAACGATCTACAGGCTGGTTGCTGAAAATACTATTGAGCAAAAAATAGTAAAACTGCACCAACACAAACGTGAACTAGCAGATAGCCTGCTAGAAGGCTCCGACATGAGTGGCTCAATGAGCGCCGCAGACATGCTAGAAATGATGCGCGAAGTTTAGTCAGCTTACCATTTGGCCTAATAATTAAGTAGCACTGTTCAAAACTAAAGACCTAGCCCACTAAATTTTTAGAATGAGCATAACGAGTCGTTAGGTAGCTTCCCGTTTTGTTGTTTAAAATGATGAACTAAATTATTAGAACGAACTTTAGTGAATCGTCAGCAAGCATACCAAAAAGTCTAACTGAGTAAATTTCAATATATTTAAGAACAAGAAGAACTGATATTACAAGAAAATATCAGAATAATTAAAAATAAAAATCTAGCAGACATTACTTTTTAAGAGAGAAATAATGGTGCCCAGGGCCGGAATCGAACCGGCACGGTGTTGCCACCGAGGGATTTTAAGTCCCTTGCGTCTACCAATTTCGCCACCTGGGCATTGTATAAAATACAATAGATGGTCTTTCATGCCTTTTGATTAACGTGCTTAGGCTTGCACAAGTATTTAAAAAGTAGACATTTTAAACACTTTTTGTGTACAGGACACAGCAATATATAAATGGAGGCTGAGCCCGGAATCGAACCGGGCTAGGCGGTTTTGCAAACCGCAGCATAACCTCTTTGCTACTCAGCCCCACAAGCGCGGAATAATAGCATCAAAATTTGGCTATAGGAAAGAGATTTTAATATTTTTAACGGATTTTTTTAACTAAATTGTTATCAATAAAAAAGCCTCAGTAATATGAGGCTTTTCTTAAGTGTTTGGAGGCTGGGCCTGATCAAGTCAGGGTAAGCGACGTTGCAGGTCGTTGCATAATCTCTGCCACCCAGCCAAGATCAAATATACAATTTTTTCAGTTTTTTTTCACGAATAAAGCGATAAAAGGTTGAAGCCTGAATTTATTAATTGTTAAAACATGACTACTCAGCCAATAGTAAAGGTGAATAGAAACTACTCAGATTGTGCCTGAAATTCGTTAATTCAAGGCGAAAAGTAAGTTTATATGTGTAAATGATCATTTTCTAACGCAGAAATAGCGGATTTCAGGGCAATCTGGATAGTTACGTTAAAACAAAAAAGCCCCATTCAATGAATGAGGCTTTAAAATTGGAGCGGGAAAGGAGATTCGAACTCCCGACCCCGACCTTGGCAAGGTCGTGCTCTACCAGCTGAGCTATTCCCGCTTTCGCATCATAAAGTCTTTCATGCCAATAGAGAGACTCTCAACGAGGCGCGTATATTAAGTGCCTTGCTAAAAACTGTCAAGCAATCAACAAAAGTTTTTGAAAATTATTTTGTCCACAAAATAATTTTCGTTCTTTTTCAAAATAAGCCTACCATCTTATGACCAAGACTTTTCGTCTGATTTCTTTTCTCATCTAAGATTTTTGGCACTAAAATCGCTATATAATATTTTATGCTCGTATAATATTATTATATTAGATGGACAATGTGTTGTGTAAAACCAATTAGGGTAAGTAAATCATCTATTTACGCCAAAAGGAATTCATGTATAATGCGCGCCTTAAATAATCTCATAACAGCCTTATTAATAAAATACAAAAGCTATACAAAGTGTTTGGAGAGACAGTATGACATCAGTAATAACCCGTAAATCAGCGTTACCTGTTGACGGTATTGAGCCTTACGTTGCTAAGAAAAATGAAGAGTACATGAATGAAGATCAACTCGCACATTTTAAGTCTATCTTAGTTGCTTGGAAACAATCATTAATGGAAGAGGTCAATCGTACAATGAACCATATGCAGGAAGAGGCATCGAACTTTTCTGATCCTGCTGATCGTGCGACTCAAGAAGAAGAGTTTACGCTTGAACTTAGAACTCGTGATAGAGAGCGAAAACTTATCAACAAGATTGATAAAACAATTGCACTCGTTGATGCAGATGATTATGGCTACTGCGAAGCTTGTGGCATCGAAATTGGTCTGCAACGCCTTGAAGTGCGTCCTACTGCAGATTTGTGTATTGACTGCAAAACTACGCAAGAAATTAAAGAAAGACAAATTGCTTAACTTATTGTTAACTAACTAAATGACGGCACTAGAATAGCCGCCTCATAAATGTTAAAAAAGGTGCTTCTTTGTATGCACCTTTTTTTATGCCTAAAAACAGACATATTGGTCGATTTGCACCCTCACCTACTGGCCCGCTTCACTTCGGTTCATTAATTGCCGCTACCGCAAGTTATCTGAATATTCGACAATACAAAAATAGCCTCTGGCTACTTCGCATTGAAGATTTAGACAGGCAGCGCTCTCTAGAAAGGTGTACAAAAACCATCATTAATCAGTTAGAAGCTTATGGCTTTCGATGGGATAAGGAGATCTTTTACCAAAGCCAACGCACAAAAGCTTACCAAGAAGCATTTGATCGGCTATCTGATTTTATATACCCTTGTAGCTGCACCCGAAAAATTTTACAAGCAGCGCAATTGAGTAGCACTCAAAGATTTAGTTATATCTATCCCGGAACCTGCAGAAATAAACCAACTACACAAGATTTAAATAACTGTAGCTTTCGTATTCGTGCAAACTCATATGAACATTGCTTCACCGATCAAATACAAGGAAAGTTTTGCCAAAATCTAGCTTCTGATGTGGGTGATTTTATTTTAAAACGTGCAGATAATTCATTTACCTATCAATTAGCGGTGGTGGTTGATGACGCTTTCCAAGGGGTTAACCAAGTCACCCGTGGAGCTGACTTATTAGATAACACACCTAGGCAACTTTATTTACAAAATCTTTTAGGCTTTACACCGCCAGATTACGCACACTTTCCTGTAATCATAAGCAATGACGGCAAAAAACTCAGCAAACAAAATCAAAGCCCGGAAGTAAATTCAAACGATAAACGTGCTACCCTGATTAAAGCGCTCACTTTTTTAGGACAATCTCCACCCGATGTGAGTGAGTTTGCTCATTTGGATGATTTATGGACTTTTGCCATCCAAAATTGGAATCAAAATAAAATCCCCAAAGTATTATCACAAGTTTTACCCCAAGTACTATAAGTAGGTTTTCTCATGACAAATAACGCTACACAAACAATCAAATCTCCTGATGCTGTAATGCTATTAAGCAGCTCTTGCGCACATTGCCCTGGCGTTTTAGATGCCTTAACTAAAATGATTAAAGCAGGTGATATTGCTAGCCTTAAAGTCATAAATTTAGAACAAACTCCAGATGCGATGCAACAATATAATGTTCGCTCAGTTCCGTGGGTAAAGATTGGTCAGCACCAACTTACTGGCGCGCAAACATTAGAAGCCTTAAAGCAACGTGCCCAATGGGCTAAAGATGAAAATAATGTTAAAACTAAAGTCATTGCTGATTTTGACTTTTTATTATCCGATGGGCAGGTTGATGCTGTAATTAAAAAATTACACAATGAGTCAAATCATTTTTCTGTGATCATGACCCTGCTCGGCGATGCTGGCACCGTACTTAGCACACGTATCGGCATCGGTGTTGTAATTGAGGAGTTCGCATCAACGGCTCTGCTTAAAAGCTACACCGAACAACTCGGTAAATTAACCCAACACACTGATAGCCGTATCCGTGCGGATGCTTTTCATTACTTAGGTTTCACCGCGGATAAATCTGCGCTACCTTATCTTAAAGCTGGGTTAGAGGACCCTATCAATAACTCTGAAATCAAAGAAATCATTGCAGATTCATTAGAAGAACTTGCTGATGCTTAACAAATTTCCAAAATGGTTTACCAACTTATTAAACGACATATTCAACACCACTTATAATCTGTTTAAAATAATGATTCCGATCATTATTATTGTAAAAATCATTGAAGAGCTTGGCGGCATTCAGTACATCGCGTTAGCGTTAGAACCTTTCATGAGTTTTGTCGGGCTGCCCTCCTCCGTCGGCTTAGTTTGGGCTACCACCATGATCACTAATATTTACGGTGGTATGGTTATTTTTATGAGCAGTTCTGCATCAGGCTCGCTCAGTGTTGCGCAAGTAACGATTTTAGGTAGCATGATGCTCATGGCGCATGCGCTACCGATTGAAGTACGGATTGCTCAAAAAGCCGGTGTGCGAATACTTTTCACCTTGCTTTTGCGTATTGGCAGTGCATTATTATTGGGGTTATTACTGCATAAACTCTATAGCATGAGTGGCTCTTTAACCGAGCTAAACCAGCCTGTTTGGGAGCCTAGTCTCGCTACCGATGCTACCTTGGCAGGATGGGTTATAGAGCAACTTAAAATGCTCTTTCAAGTCTTGCTTATTATCAGCGTGCTCTTGGTTTTTTTAAGACTTCTTAAAGCAACAGGCATTGAAAAGATATTCATCTTTGTATTAAAACCACTGTTAAAAATAATGGGCTTAAGTGAGCGCACCACCACAATTACCATCGTTGGCGTGACTCTAGGGCTAACCTATGGTGGCGGCTTATTAATCAATGAGGCCAAAAAAGGTGACTTATCTAAAATGGACATTTTTGGCTCGCTCTCACTTTTGGCTTTATGCCATAGCTTAATTGAAGATACCTTATTGATTATGTTATTAGGTGCAGACTTATCAGGCATTTTGTATGCACGTTTGATATTTTCAGTGATACTTATTACACTCATCATTCACTTTGTGAGAATGCTAAAAGACTCTGTCTTTGAAAAAGTCTTTGTCTATCAAAACTAGAAACTGCGCTACGAACAAAGGATCACACATGGAATATTTCCAAATAGACCCAATTTTAGGCACGGAAAAACGACAGCTACCCGCAGCTAGCTACAACCTAATGCGCACCTTATTTCATCAATGTAAGCACTCCTGCTTGTTTATCCCTGTCAGAAGCGTTCAATACCAAGCAATTATTGATGAAACAGAAGTCGCTTTTGTGTATGCACACCGTCGTTCACATATCGAGTTTTCTTGGCGATACTTTAAACCGCAACAACGGGAAAGTTTAAGTGACCCTGTACCTTATGAATTTGCGTATTATGACCAACAAGCCCTTGAGACCATGCAACGCATGCAAGGCGAGTTTCATTTATTTGCGCAACAGTTGTATGATAGAAAGCAAGATCAAGGTTTAGATAAATTATCTTGCGAGAAAGTAATAGACTTCAAGCAAGCCTTAAAAAATAAATGATAATAATTAGAGCAGCTTCAATTAAAAGCCACCAAAATCAGGCATTAAAGGCTCTTCTTTTTTCTCTTTAGCATTTTCTACACCTATTTTATAGGCTTGTTGCAATGCTTGCTTAACCAAACTATGCTGCTCATCTGCAAGGTTATCTATAGCTAAAATTTGACTCGCTATGGCTTGTAATTTCTCAAACACGCCTTCTTCGCTATGTTTTTGTTTAAATCCTTCTAAGTCAAAGCCATCATTGTTGATAAACTCATGCGCTATACCAGTTGGCTCACTAAATATTTTTTTTGATGATTCCAAGACTTCATATTCGTAAGAATAGTTACCAATGCTATTTTGACTCGCAACGACATGAAAAATAGCTTCAATATCTTGATCCCCCATAATAAACGCATCAAGATCAATAACACAGGACGGCTCGTGATCTACGCCTTTAAAAGAAAAAGGAATAGTAACTTTTACGGTGTTTTTAGGGTTATTTTCACTCATAGATTTAATCTACCCTATTTTGTTAGTGCCATAAACAACTGTGGTAACTTTTCAGGCAAGCGATTGACATTATCTATCACGGTAAAGTGAGACCCAAAGATATCACCAACGTATTCATCTGCATTAGGATCTAAACTAATGCAATGGGTGTAAATACCTTCAATATCTAGCTCACCGACTGCTTTGTGCGCATCTTTGATAAGTAGCTTATCATCATCGACATCAATATCAGCCGGTTCTCCATCAGTTAGGATTAACAGTAGCTTTTTATCCGCTTTTTGTGCACCAAGGTAGTGCCCAGCGTGACGCATTGCCGCGCCCATACGGGTAGAGAAGCCAGCTTCCATTTTTGCCACGCGTGCTTTAACTTCATCATCCCAGCGTTCATTAAAGCCTTTCATGTGAAGGTATCTTACATCATGACGTGTATTTGAGAAAAAGCCACCTATAGAGAATTTATCATCCAGATTATCGATTGCCCAGCCCAATAATGAAACTGCTTCTTGACTAAGTTCTAATAATGATTGGGAGCTTCCATGCGGCACGTCATCTATCGAGGCTGATAAATCTAGCAACAAGGTCACGGCAATATCACGGCCATCGTGCTTGTGGCTCATGTTAATGCGCGTATCGGGCTGTGCGCCCCCTTTAAAATCGATTAAGGAGCGAATTGCCACATCTAAATCAAGCTCACTGCCTTCTTCTTGATAACGCACACGTACATAATTTTGTGGCTTTAACATATCAAGAATCTGCTTTAGGCGCTTTGCTAAACCCGCGTGTTTTTCGAGCAACCTATCAATATCAGCGGGGTTTCCAGAGGGGTGTAAACTCTCGTACAAGCTCACCCAATCAGGGCGATAGCTTTTAGTGTTGTAATCCCACTCAGGGTAATGGCGTGGTGGCAGTGCGGGAATTTCTTCTTCATCTTCAGACTTATTAGGTTCGTTTTCAAACTGCTCTTCATCATCACCTTCTTCAATAAACACCCACATGGCACGATTATCATCACGATAATCAACTAAGGTATTATCAAAAAAGACTTTTGCGGCTTGATCCTCTTGGCGACGCGTTCGCGTGATATAACCGAGCCCCAAATTAACCATATCTTTGGTCGTGGTTTCTGTATCTGTGGCTTCGGCCTCTTCCATAAATTTATGGAACTGCTCAACGGTGATCAAAATATCTTTATCTTGATAACCATGATCAGGGTTTAACAATGCGTAAGAAAGCATCGCCAATCGATGACGAATACACGACACACCCTTTTCGTTACACTCGCCCTCAACTGGTATGGGATGCAGTGATAACCATAGTCTTCTTAACCCAGGGTATTTCTTCATTGCTAAATATTCAACACGCGAGTCTTCTAATAAATCAATCGAGATGCGTTGAAACGGGCTGAAATTATCCGCCACAATTTGTGAACTCCAGCGACGATGCGCGACCATGTGCGCAAGTACAGCACGATACCGGTTGATACCTGATACGGTTATTTCATCACCATCGGTGTTTTTGATAAAATCATCGTATACATCAGGAATCCGCATACCGAGTTTATCGTAATATGGGATTGGCTGTCGTAATTCATCAAAGCCTGTTGAATAGGGTACAAGATATTCTTTATCTTCCCAAAGCCCTTGCAGATACATACCCAAGTTTCGTTCGTTATCGGCAAATAACGTGCCATGACGTTCTTTTTGCATCATCGCGCGCGCATCGGCAGATTGTAGCGTAAAATAATCTATTTGGCGCTCTGGGTGGTTACCGTAATTATGCACGCCATAATCAACCCAATTTTTTAACCCTTCAAGAGAGATTTGGCTTAATAAATAAGGCATTTGATTCAATAAGTCAGGCAAGCCAGGGCTAGGCATCGTGGTGTGATGACCATGAATAGAGCCTGTGGTGCGCTCCATCATGCTGAATAAAATACTCAAATAATTTTCAAATTGTTCTAAGGACCCTAAACGACGGCCGGCCTCTTGCAAGGTTGCCATAAACGGTGGGATAGCAACACCATTTGGGGTACGTGATACTTCCCACACCCCATCAGAAACTAAAGTAATAACCTCTTCGCCTAAACGACCGGCAAGCTCAGGAATAATTTCCATAAACTGCAATACCGGCTCTACACCTCGCCCGATCATACAAATTAGCGAAGCACCTTTTAAGTAGTCTTGAACGCCTTGATTCGTCAGTCGCGTTTGCGCATCAATAATGCACTCTTCAAACACATCATCAATCTGCTCAAAACTACACTTGAGTTGGTTGCGAAAATTTTGCAGCTCGGGTGGGAGTTTTTTTGTTTCTTCGGTTGTTGTCATTGAAATTACGCAAATACTGAATCTATGGCGTGATCAAGAGTCTGTCTTATATCGGCATCATCCGTAATAGGACGAACCAGCGCCATCTTACAAGCATCCTGTGGATTGATTCCGTGATTCATCAAGCTTGCCGCATAAACTAATAAACGGGTTGAAATACCTTCATCTAAGCCATGACCTTTGAGATTACGCGCTACACCACCAATTTTTACCAACTTTTTAGCAATATCGGCATCCACACCAGCTTCTTTAGCAATAATGCCCTCTTCTACCTTAGCGGGTGCATAATCAAAGTCCATCGCAACAAATCTTTGTTTGGTGGATTGTTTTAGCTCTTTCATTAGGCTTTGGTAGCCAGGATTATAGGAAATGACTAATTGAAAATCTGGATGTGCTTTGATCATCTCACCTTTCTTATCCAAAGGAAGCTCTCGACGGTGATCCGTTAATGGATGGATCACAACCGTAGTATCTTGACGTGCTTCAACAATTTCATCCAAATAACAAATAGCGCCAATACGTGCCGCTACCGTTAATGGGCCATCTAACCAGCGAGTGCCGTTTGCATCTAGCAAATAACGCCCGACTAAATCTGAGGCAGTCATATCTTCATTACACGCTACGGTGATTAACGGCTTGCCTAATTTATACGCCATGTGTTCGATAAAGCGCGACTTACCACAACCAGTTGGTCCTTTTACCATCACCGGCAAACGTGCATCATACGCTGCTTGATACCACTTAACCTCATCGCCTTGGGCTTCGTAATAAGGCTCATCAGTGATTTTATATTGTTCGATATCTAGTTCTGATTGTGACATTGTGTATCTTCCTAATGAAATTTGATGCAAGAAGTATACAGCTGTTTTAAATAATTAAAACTGATTAAAAGCGATGAAAAGATAAGAAATGATTATATTTAAAATAGAGTGGCAACTTAAATCGCTTTAAGGACGACCTGATTGACCTAGTTATAGCGCATCTAAGATAATACCCTTCAACAATTCATTAATTGGCTTAGTCACTTCTTGAGAATTATCTTGCTCTTTATAACTTAAATACACACGCTTAGGCTCAGTGTGTAAAACATATAATGAGATGGCATAAGGGCAAAAGATAAGATTGTGCGGGTTCTTTTTTACCAAATTATAAGAAAGGTCAGATTTACAAAACAATAGAATTTCAGCGTTATCGTAAATGGGTTCTTTTTCACCAGTAACCTCTTTCGTTCTATCAAACATCGCTTTCGCGTGAGCGATATAACTAATAACTAAGCCCCTTTCTTCGATTGCAGCTAACAGATCATCTTTCACATCAGCGTAACTTGATTCCGTGCTAAAAAGCCGAATCTGTTTATTTTTCTCTACACTCTCTAAGCCAGAAGAAACCGAATCAGCTACGACCACTGTAGACAACAATAGCACTACTGAACCGACGAAGAAAAAGGGGTTACACCAAGGTTTGAATAATTTCATTTAAACTTCTTGCTATGCATAATCTGATAAATAATCAGTTTACTCTATTTAAGGGCCTTTGTACGACTAGAGTGACGAGGAAATATGACTAAAATTTCATTATTTTCTCGCCTCAAAGCGAAACTTCGCACAAACTTCTTTCATCATTGACTCGTGTAAAATCCCCTATCAAAAAATAAATAGAGACTAAACCTGATTTTTATTTTTTGCTATTTGGTCCCAGTCGAGATTATTACATGCTTCACACTCTTCTTTAATCACTCCTACTTTGACTAGCAATGCATGAATCTTGCAACCAACACAAAAACCAAATACCGTTTCAAGCCACATAAAACTTAAACAAACCCAGACTAAACTTGTCCCCGTTCCTTTCGGCATAAAATTTTCAGTAGTCGTAAGTAGTTCCCGCCCAAATAGCGCATTAACCCAACCGGCAAAGGTATCAGGGTTAAAGAAAATTAGACACGTACATGCCACAAGTGCGCCAATTGTCCAAGCAAAGCGCTTAGGTGCAAGTGGTTTCCAAACCGGCGGGTGATTTTTTGCAAAATAACTACTAATGAATATCGAAGGTGAAAACCGAGATGTAAATACAAACATTCCTGAAAGTAATTCAAATAACACATAAAAAATTAATCCTGTTTGCAATGAATATTCGTACACTCGATGTGTAACCTCTGCAGCGTAGATTATATGATCATCCATATTAGTTTCATAAGTATCTACAAGTGTATTTGTATCAACTAGATATTTGGATGTATAAACAACATCGTATAGAGTTAACCCTAAAAATAAGGGAATCAGTAGCAGGATACCTGCTCTAATGCGCACAGCAGTTTCATTAACATAAAGAGGGCTTTCTTTGGTGTCTCGATACCAAAGATTTATCAGAGATTGTTTCATTTCAAAAACCTATTAACTTCAAAATAGCTTGGAGTCTTGGAGTATAGAACAGCTTTTCAAAGAAGTTGGGGGGATTTTATTATAGGAAATGTTCGTAGCCCTTTTGGTAATCACTTGCACTCTCTAAAATAAAGGTCTGAAACTCAATCGCGGCATGGGACAATCGTCGGCCTTTGCGTGACACCAAGTGCCAATGACGCTCTAACGGAAAATTCTCGACATTTAGAATAATCAACTTACCGGCTTCAAGTTCTAATTTGATCGTATGTAATGCTACGATTCCTAGACCTAAACCAGCAACCACAGCATGCTTAATGGATTCATTACTGCTCATTTCGTAAGAACTAACAAAATCTAAACCATTTTTTTTAAAGTGCCTACGGATGGCTGCTTTTGTACCCGAGCCTTCTTCACGTACTACAAATGATTCTTTAAGCACCCTATCCATTGGTACATTTTTTGATTTGTATTTTTTTACAACTGGGTGTTCAGGAGACGCAATAACAATGAGAGGATTCTCCATAATTAATCGTGAATCTAAATCAAGCTTAGTAGGTGGCTCTCCCATTATCACGAAATCTGGGTCATAGTTTTGTAATTGTTTTACTAACGTTTCACGGTTTGTTATATCTAGCGTGATTTTAATATCTTGGTGCTGACGACTAAATTCTGCCATCATATGAGTAACAAAGTGGTTGGCGGTGGTGGCTGCTGATATTTTTATCTGCTCATGCTGCACTTTTTTTAATTTAGCAATTGAGCTTTGCATGACTTCAACACGATCAGTGATGATATTGGCGTGTTTACGCAATTTCTCCCCTGCTCTAGTGATTACAATTTTTTTACCTTGCCTTTCAAACAAATCTAAACCTACTGTCTCTTCAAGCTGTCTCATTTGCATGGAGACCGCAGGTTGCGTCATAAATAAACTTTCAGCCGCGCGTGTATAGCTTTGTGTTTGAGCAACAGATTCAAATATTTGTAATTGGCGTAGTGTTATATTCATATTTTCATCTCATTTCAAAATATTTAAGCATAAGCATAAATTATGTTTTCATCTTATTTAATCAGTTTTAATTATTTTAAACCAACTGTATACTTCCCGCACTGAAAATCTGATAGATGTTCAGAATTTGAGACCTTTGCACGAGTCGGTGACGATAGAAAATCGGGTGAAATTTTACTGATTGAGGTGGAAAACGAAACTAATAGCGAGTTTTTCAACAAAAAGCAGTGGAATTTTAACCATTTTTACTCGTCATCCGACTCGTGCAAAGGTCTCAACTTATAACTAATTTTAATATTAAAGAAGGAGTTCCAAATGGATCAGTCCGGTCGTTATGCAGACTTAAGTCTTGACGAAGATACGCTTATAAAAGAAGGTGGGCACATTCTTGTTGCTTACACTATGACACCAATGCCAGGTTTTGGTGGTTATTTAGAAACTGCTGCTCACTTTGCAGCTGAGTCATCAACAGGCACCAACGTTGAAGTTTCAACCACTGATGATTTCACTAAAGACCTAGATGCAATGGTTTACGAGATTGATGAAGCTAAAGGCATCATGAAGATCGCTTACCCTAACGGCTTATTTGACCGCAACCTTATTGACGGTCGCGCGATGGTTGTATCGTTCCTTACACTTGCAATTGGTAATAACCAAGGCATGGGTGATGTACAGTGCGCACAAATGGTTGATTTTCATGTACCAAAAGCAATGCTTGATATCTTCGATGGCCCTTCTGTTGATATTACAGACCTTTGGAATGTTCTTGGCCGTCCACGTGAAAACGGTGGTTACATCGCGGGTACTATCATTAAGCCTAAACTAGGTCTTCGTCCTAAGCCATTTGCAGAAGCTGCTTACCAGTTCTGGCTGGGTGGTGACTTCATCAAGAACGATGAGCCACAAGGAAACCAAATTTACGCACGCATGAAAGATGTAACGCCTCTTGTTGCTGATGCAATGAAACGCGCTCAAGACGAAACAGGCGAAGCTAAATTATTCTCTGCTAATATCACCGCTGACGATCATCACGAAATGTGTGCTCGTGCAGACTACATCTTAGAAACTTTCGGCGAGAACGCGCATCACGTTGCATTCTTGGTTGACGGTTATGTGGGTGGTTGTGGCATGGTTACTACTGCTCGTCGTAACTACCCATCACAGTACTTACATTACCATCGTGCGGGTCACGGTGCGATCACTTCACCTTCATCAGTTCGTGGTTACACGGCATTTGTTCTTGCTAAACTTTCTCGTCTTATGGGAGCCTCAGGTATCCACGTAGGTACAATGGGTTACGGTAAAATGGAAGGTGGTGCTGATGATAGAAATATCGCCTACATGATCGAGCAAGATAGTGCAGATGGCCCTTTCTTCCACCAAGAGTGGTACGGAATGAAGCCGACTACACCCATCATCTCTGGTGGCATGAACGCGCTTCGTCTTCCTGGATTCTTCGAGAACCTAGGCCACGGTAACCTAATCAACACATCTGGTGGTGGTTCTTACGGTCATATCGACTCACCTGCAGCGGGTGCGAAGTCACTACGTCAAGCATTTGAGTGTTGGAAAGCAGGTGCAGACCCTATTGAATTTGCTAAAGAGCACAATGAATTTGCTCGTGCTTTTGAGTCATTCCCAGGCGATGCTGACCAACTTTACCCAGGTTGGAGAGAGAAGCTAGGCGTTCATAAGTAAACAATTCGTTTAATTTATGATATAAAAAAAGCCCTGTTACTTTTCAAGTATCAGGGCTTTTTGCTTTCTACCTCAAACGTCAAATAAGTGTAGAAGAAATAGTCTACATATCACTCGATAGAAAGAATTGTTCACGTGCATTACTTAAAATCGTTACTACCCCCACATGCTTTACTTTACGATCAATAGAAATAGCATAAAATGTTTCCACAACATCATCGGTTTCTCCAATTATTTTAACATTATACGAAGCCTCTACTTCTTTCGCTGTGATTGATGGAGCAATGAAAATACCTGCGCCTTTTTGCCCAAATGCTTTCATTAAGGAACCATCGTCGAACTCTGCCAAAATATAAGGGAAAATATTTTTATTACGAAACCAAAGCATCAGTTTGTTTTTTATTGATGAAGTCTCACCAGGTAAAAGCAACGGCATTTTATCTAAGCATTGAGGAAAGTTGCCTTTCATCGTATCAATCAAAGATTCGGTTGCAAAAAAAGTTATTCCGCATTTACCAAGATTATGATTAAAGCCTTTGATTCCTTTACTACTCGGCATAGCTCGATCAGAAATAACAATATCTAACTTATGTTCAGCGAGTTCATTTAATAATGTTGATAGGTTATCTTCACGGCAGATAATGCGCATTGGCTCATCAAGATGAAGAACAGGCTCCAATAAATGATAAGCAATAGATTTCGGGATAGTATTTGCAATACCGGCTTTTAAATGTGGGATTCTTTTAGACGGTTTATTATGAATAATTTCCTGAAGCTCATTACCCAATGAAAAAATATCATTGGCATAGCTCTGTACAATTTTGCCACTTTGAGTGAGTTTTAAATTTCGTCCCGATTTTTCAAAAAGCCGGACGCCAAGCTGCTCTTCTAATTGAGTCAGTTGTCCACTGATTGTTTGTGGCGCAAGAAACAATAATTTACTGGCTTTAGCGATACTACCTTCTTTAGCTACCATCCAGAAATAACGCAAATGCTTATAGTTAATCATAGTAAACTTCGTAAAAATTCTGAGACTTTATATAAAACATCGATTTATTCGAGTTAAATACAATCATAGCAAAGAAGAATTACCCGTCTATTATCAACAGAAAATATAGGTGAACGTAGAATAACAAATAAGACTACTTTTGAGACACATATTGCTCAGCCTTTTCAAGCAAAAAATTTCTAAAAGCTTCAGCTACAGGAGATATAGCTTTGCCTTGACGAGTGACTAGATGCCAATGTCTCTCAAGAGGGAAACCTGCCACATCCAAAATACTCAAGTGCCTATTTTTAAGTTCTAACTCTATCGTATGAAGCGATACAATACCTAATCCAAAGCCTGCTGAAACCGCATGTTTAATTGCTTCATTACTGGTCATTTCAAGTGTTGTTGCACAGCAGATTCCTGATTGTTTAAAATGCCGCTCTATACACTCGCGGGTACCAGAACCTTTCTCTCTCACCACAAATTTTTCGCCATCTAAATGCTTAATAGTGAGTGGCTTTTTACTTGTTAGCAAAGGATGATTAGGTGGCGCAATAATAACCAATGGATTCGCCATAAATTGCTCTGAAAGTAAGCCGTGTCCTTTAGGCGGCTCCCCCATAATCACCATATCTGGTTCAAAGTTATCAAGTTGCCGTAAAATACTTTGGCGATTAGTTACATCTAAGCTTATCGTTATATCGGGGTATTTCTCGGAGAAAGCAGAAAGAATTCGTGTAGTGAAATGATTCGCTGTTGTAGCGACAGAAATTGTTAAATGCCCCGTATGACAACCCTTAACTTTATCTGCGAAGTCAATCATGCTGTCGAATGCATTTATAATATGGTTACTGTACTCTCGAAGTTTTCTTCCTGAATGACTTAATGATAAAGATCGACCTTGTCGCTCAAAGAGTTCAATACCTAAGTTTTCCTCAAGCTGTTTCATTTGCATAGAGACAGCGGGCTGGGTCATATAAAGCTTTTCAGCTGCACGTGTATGACTTTTATAGCGCGCTACTGAATCAAAAATACGAATTTGGCGAAGTGATATATGTGGCATCTTTTATGTAATCTTTAAATTTCAAAGGAATTCTTCAAGAGAGCTTGCTCAGCTCAAATAACAAGTAATAATCAAGCAGCTTTACCTGTTTAAATATAATAAATCGTTATATTGAAACATCTCTTTCCGATGTTTGCTTATCAATAGTGCGCAAATAAATATTTCCTGTAAAACAGAAATAAATAATAAATAGTCAGTTTTTTTCGATGTATTAAAAACCACCTAATACATAAGAATATCTTATTTTACACACACTAAAGTCTTAGTTTTATTTATAGTTCGGTTGGCGCACTATCTGTTATTCGAGAAATCGACTGATTATTAACTAACAGGAATTAAACTATGGCTAAGCAATATGATGCGGGTGTAAAAGAATACCGCGAAACTTATTGGATGCCAGAATACACCCCAAAAGACACGGATATTCTGGCTTGTTTTAAAGTAACCCCACAAGATGGTGTGCCACGTGAAGAGATTGCAGCAGCAGTTGCCGCTGAGTCTTCAACAGGTACTTGGACTACAGTATGGACTGACTTATTGACTGATCTTGATTACTACAAAGGTCGTGCATACGCAATCGAAGATGTACCAGGTGATGATACTTGTTTCTTCGCGTTTATCGCATACCCAATTGACCTTTTTGAAGAAGGTTCGGTAGTAAACGTAATGACTTCATTGGTAGGTAACGTATTCGGATTTAAAGCATTACGTGCTCTACGTCTTGAAGATATTCGTTTCCCGATTGCTTATGTTATGACATGTAATGGTCCACCTCAGGGCATTCAACAAGAGCGTGATATCTTAAATAAATATGGTCGTCCTCTTTTAGGTTGTACTATCAAGCCTAAGCTTGGTTTATCAGCAAAGAACTACGGTCGCGCTTGTTATGAAGGTCTGCGTGGTGGTCTTGATTTCACTAAAGATGATGAGAACGTAAACTCGCAACCATTCATGCGTTGGAGAGCACGTTTTGATTTCGTTATGGAAGCTATCCATAAAGCAGAAGCAGAAACAGGTGAGCGTAAAGGTCACTACTTAAACGTAACGGCAGCAACATCAGATGAAATGATGAAGCGTGCGGAATACGCGAAAGAAATTGGCGCACCAATCATCATGCATGACTACATCACCGGTGGTTGGTCTGCAAATACTCAGTTAGCACAATGGTGTCAAGACAACGGTATGTTGTTACACATTCACCGTGCAATGCATGCGGTACTTGATCGTAACCCGCACCACGGTATTCACTTCCGTGTTCTAACTAAAATCCTTCGCCTATCTGGTGGTGATCATCTTCACTCTGGAACGGTTGTTGGTAAGCTGGAAGGTGATCGTGAAGCGACATTGGGTTGGATTGACCTTATGCGTGATTCATACATCAAAGAAGATCGTTCACGCGGTATCTTCTTCGACCAAGATTGGGGTTCAATGCCTGGTGTTATCCCAGTAGCATCGGGTGGTATCCACGTATGGCATATGCCTGCACTAGTTAACATCTTCGGTGATGACTCTTGTCTTCAGTTTGGTGGTGGTACATTAGGTCACCCTTGGGGTAATGCAGCTGGTGCAGCAGCTAACCGTGTTGCGGTTGAAGCATGTGTTGAGGCACGTAACTCGGGTCGTGAGCTTGAGAAAGAAGGTAAGGACATCCTTACTAATGCTGCGAAGCATAGCCCTGAGCTTAAGATTGCGATGGAAACTTGGAAAGAAATCAAGTTTGAGTTCGATACAGTGGATAAGCTGGACGTTGCTCATAAGTAATTAGTTATTGCCATATTCTCTCTGGTCTTGGTTTTCCAAGGCTAGAGGCGGCAAATAGACTAAGAACTTTTTATCATTTAATAATTAATTATATTGGAGAAATACTATGAGTGACGTGCAAGATTATGCATCAAGCATAGGTAACGCAGATAGCCGTAAGTTTGAAACCTTTTCATACATACCCGATCTGACTGAAGAACAAACCCGTACTCAAATTCAGTACATTTTAGATAAAGGCTGGAATCCTGTAATTGAACATACAGAGCCAGAGAATGCGATCAGTAACTACTGGTACATGTGGAAGTTACCTTTATTTGGTGAGACTGATGTTGATGTTGTTTTAAAAGAAATTGAAGCGTGTAAAACAGCACACCCAGCAAATCATGTTCGTTTATTAGGGCTTGATAACTTCGCACAATGTGCAGGTACTGCCATGGTTGTTCATCGTGGTAAAACTGTCTAATTAGATAGTCAGGTATTACGATGAAAACCCTGACTTGCTAATGTTTCTTGTTAGTTTAAGTCAGGGTTTTTTATTTAGTTGTTAATTTAAAATAAAGCAGAAATTTATAATGGCAAAACCAAATCAATATATCGGTCTGAACAATGAAATAAATGGTGGTATGACATCGATCGGAAAAATCATCCGTGATGCAAAAGTGTTTTCATTAGTTGCAGATGATGAGACCTGTGAAGGTTGGGATCTAGGAAGAATTGATGCTTTATTACAAAAAGTGAATACGGAATGGGATAAATACGGTTGTTTAGTCAGCCATCTACCTGAAAACTTGAAAGAGCGTCATCAGAAAATTCATGGTCAAGCGTTTGAAGATGCTAAAGCTGCCGGTTGGTCTGGTGAAGATGAAACCTGTGATGAAGACGAATAACACGACTTATCATTTAGGTAGCTTAACCTCACAACAACGCAAATTAATAACGATACGCTTCATAATTGTTTTAGTGTCTACACCTAGCATGTTGGCAAATAAAACACTTATCAAGCCTATCTAATTCATGTGATAAATATGGAAGAATATTATGTCTGATATAAAAGTAGATCCAAACCAATACATCATTAATAAAGAACCTTACTACGAAGAGACCAATCAGGAAGTATCTCTTTATGAAGCCGCTTACGGTGTACGTATGCCGATGATGCTTAAAGGGCCAACAGGTTGTGGTAAATCACGTTTTGTAGAATACATGGCGTGGAAATTAAAAAAACCGCTCATCACCGTAGCTTGTAATGAAGATATGACTGCTTCTGATTTAGTGGGACGCTTTCTTCTTGATAAAGACGGTACAAAATGGCAAGACGGCCCATTAACAACAGCAGCACGAATTGGTGCCATTTGTTATTTGGACGAAGTTGTTGAAGCACGACAAGATACCACGGTTGTGATTCATCCCTTAACCGATCACCGTCGTGTATTGCCACTGGATAAAAAAGGTGAGCAAGTTGAAGCGCACCCTGATTTTCAGCTGGTAATCTCCTACAACCCTGGCTACCAGAGTTTAATGAAAGACCTAAAGCAATCAACTAAACAGCGCTTTGGTGGGATGGACTTTGATTACCCAGAAGAAGAATTAGAAGTATCGATTGTTTCCAAAGAAGCGGGTATTGATAAAGAAACTGCGGGTAAGTTAGTACAAATTGCACATCGCGCTCGTAACCTTAAAGGTCATGGTTTAGATGAAGGCATATCAACGCGTTTATTAGTCTATGCGGCACAACTCATTGGTAGCGGTGTTGAAGCAGAGGTGGCGTGTAGTATGACAATGGTTACACCGTTAACGGATGATCCTGATATGCGAGATACTTTAAATGCAGCCGTGCAAACATTCTTTGGTTAAAACTGTTATTCGTTCGCACAGAGTCGTTGCACAGTGTGTAGATTAATAATTAACGGAAAACAAAAATGTCTATTCAGCTAGAAGATTACGCAGAATTTTTGGAGGAAGCAGCTCCAGAAGTGAAAGATGTACTAGAGAGTACCTTTCATGAAGCAACCCGTATTATGTCACCCGCTGGTCTTGGTGATTACATGGATGGTGCAAAAGCACTGTGTAATTTAGGACGTGGCAATGATTTGGTGATTACCTATTTGGAAGAGATTCCAATGGTTGCCAAAGAGTGTGGTGAAGATATTATCCCTGATGTGGTTAATGCTGCCATGAAGTTATCTTCAATGACCTCTGGCGAAGTGATTTCTCTACTATTATCAAGTTTACCTGCTGCCTCTCGACGTTTAGGGGATGCCTCACTTGTAAGAGGTTATCTTACTCTGATTCATCAATTAGCTTCAACCGCATCGCGTGGTTTACGCCCGATGTTGAATCATATTGATGAGCTGCTTTCTAAATTAACCTTAAGTGGTCTGCGTCGATGGGCTAACTTTGGTGCTCAAGCGTATCGTCGTGATTTTAATAATCTTACCTCATACTTTAATTTAGAATCCCAAGACAGTCGCGCCATGCTTGAGAAAGAGCGTCGTGGAGTTTTGTTTGTAAAAGTACAACGAAAGCTGAATTTTTATCTTCGTGCACTTTGGGGACGTGATTTTTTCTTACGTCCTACTGGTGCTGATTTTGCTGACTTTCGTCCCTATGTTGAAGGCAACATCCTGTTTATGCCAGATGCAGTTGATGACATTAAAGTTGATGATGAAGTACTCGTCGCAGGTTTGGAGTTATACCGTGCAACCGCGGCGCACATGGCATCTCATTTATGTTATTCCGATAGTGCAATTTCAGGTGAAGAACTAAGCCCCGCGCAAATGTTTTTCATCGGGCTTGTTGAAGATGCTCGTGTTGAATACAAAGCAGTGAATGCTTTTCCAGGCCTAAAAAAGCTCTGGAAAACGCTGATGACGTTAGATTTTGAAGAACCTATCGAACATGAAACCGTTGCAGTATTAGAGCATATGGCACTAATGTTGCTTGATAGCAGTGTCACCTCTGATGATGAACAGCTCAACCAGTTTGCCCAAAAGTTCCATGCTGAAATTGAAGAGAAACAAGATGATAATAATTTCTCATGGATGATGGGTGTTGAGTTATTTAATATTTTTACCGGTCGAAGAGCCGTCCCCAGTTTGCGCATTTTAGAACGCCACCGTATTCCCTATCGTGATGATAACCGCATTGTTTGGCATTTTGCAGAATTTCATGGTGAAGCAGGTTTTGAATATGTGTCTGCCAGCCAGAAACAAGTGCGCCGTGATGTAAGCCCATTAATGATGGCACACGAAGTAGACTGTGAGTTAGCTGGTGACGATGCACAAGAAGTTTGGGTGTGTAAAGATGTTATGCGTTTTTACGAAGACGATTTAACCGATGATGCAGCCAGTTTTAATGAGGCGTGGGGAAAAGAGCCGATTTCAGACCCGTTCCATTATCAAGAATGGGACTACCAAATTCAGTTACATCGTCCCGATTGGGCAACTGTGTTTGAACGTCGTCAACCCAAAGCAGACCCCGAATTAATTGATGACATTTTAATAGAGCACAAACCTATCGCTCATCGTATCCGTCAGATTATCGATCTACTAACCCCCGAAGGCGTGCAACGCCAACGCGGTATGGAAGATGGTGATGAAATTGATATTAATGCCGCTGTCGATGCGATGATATCGATTCGGATGGGAGAGCAACCTAACCCACGTATCACCATGCGTAATGTATTAAAAACGCGTGATTTATCCGTTGTTGTGCTACTGGATTTATCGGAATCAACCAATGAAAAAATGGCGGGTTCTGATAAAACCGTACTTGAACTTACTCGTGAAGCCGCAACCTTAGTCGCTACTGCAATTGAAGGTATCGGAGATCCGTTTGCCTTACACGGTTTTGCTTCTGATGGACGACACGATGTGCAGTATTATCGCTATAAAGATTTTAATCAGCATTTTGATGACGATGCAAAATCTCGTTTAGCAGGTATGCAAGGCGGTTTATCGACCCGGATGGGAGCGGCACTACGTCATGCGGGGCATCATTTACATAAGCAACAAGAAAAACGTAAGCTAATTTTGTTAGTAACAGATGGAGAGCCTGCGGATATTGATGAGCGTGATCCTCAACATCTACGCCATGATACTAAAAAGGCCGTGGAAGAGTTATATAGCACTGGCGTACTAACGTATTGTTTAACGCTAGATCCTAATGCAGACAGTTATGTAAAACGTATTTTTGGTGAGAATAATTACACCGTTATTGACAATGTAGATAAATTGCCAGAGAAATTACCAACACTATTTGCTAGTCTGACAGCGTAATGTTTAAACACCCTAGCTAAGTTCTGGCAAGCTAATAATCTGGGGGCCCTTGAGCACATCTATCTATCGCTATTTTCAAAAAAACAGTGAAAGTGACTTACCCGCTCTAAGTTTTCTGTATAATTCTTCAATCTAAAAAACAAAAGAAAACTTTTTATGCTACTTTTTTCTGCGGCGATTCTTGTCGGGCTGGTTTTACTCATCTGGAGTTCCGATAAATTTGTTGATGGTGCTTCCAGCATTGCGCAAATAATGGGGGTTTCTCCGTTGATAGTCGGCATGTTAATTATTGGCTTGGGAACTTCTGCGCCAGAAATGCTCGTCTCTGCCGCCGCCGCTTTAGAAGGCAGCCCAGGGCTTGGATTAGGCAATGCAATTGGCTCAAACATTACCAATATCACTTTGGTTTTAGGGGTAACTGCGATGTTGTTTGTATTACCCGTTCAGTCTCAATTACTAAGAAAAGAACTTCCGTTAGTATTAGCGTCTGCGGTACTTGCTTGGGTGCTTCTGATGGATAATGCATTTTCTCGTTCAGATGCCATCATCTTATTAATTGTTTTAGCTATTATCTTGACATGGATGATTTCATCTGCAAGAAAAGAGTCGAAAACGCATGACCCGTTAATTGATGATACTATTGAAGAACTACCTGAAAAACAACCGCTCAATAGCTCTATTATTTGGACGATTGTTGGCTTAGGTATTTTATTAATCAGCTCTAAATTATTGGTTTGGGGTGCTTCAAACATTGCCATTCAACTCGGGGTCAGTAAGTTAGTCATTGGTTTAACCATTGTCGCCATCGGTACAAGCCTCCCTGAGCTAGCTGCAACCATGAGCAGTGCTCGCAAAGGCGAGCATGATCTAGCTGTTGGTAATATTGTTGGCTCAAACCTCTTTAATACTTTAGCTGTACTCGCCATACCCGGTTTAATAAGCCCATTATCTCCCCTACCCGAAGGTTTATTATCCAGAGATATGCCAATTATGCTAGGCTTGACCGTGCTCTTACTTGTTTTTAGCTTTGGTTGTTTTGCAAGCAGTCGCTATAAAATTACAGCCGCAAAAGGTACTGTTTTATTTGCTCTATTTATTGCTTATGAAGGCTTAATTTATTTTCAAACAACTGCTGGCTAGGATCTAATCACTCAGGATAGTTAATGAACGCTGACTCACCTAACACCACAAACAATACTGCAAAAAGCACCACAAAACACGATTTTATCGGTCTTGCACGTGCGGTTATTGATGCTGAAATTGAGGCAATTACAGCACTTAAAGAACGCTTAAATGAGCAGTTCGTGCAGGCTTGCAACGCGATCCTTGCTTGCAAAGGTCGGGTCATTATTTCAGGCATGGGAAAATCAGGGCATATTAGCAACAAAATTGCTGCAACCCTTGCTAGCACCGGAACCCCTGCTTTTTTTGTTCATCCAGGGGAAGCCTTACACGGCGACTTAGGTATGATTACGGGCGATGATGTAGTGGTTGCTATCTCAAACTCCGGCACAACCGAAGAAGTACTCACCCTTGCCTCTTTAGTTAAACGCCTTGGCGCAACAGTCATTGCTATGTCAGGTGATATTACATCGCCATTAGCAAGCATCTCTGATTACCACCTGGATATTGCGGTTGAAAAAGAAGCCTGCCCCATGGGCTTGGCGCCCACTTCAAGCACTACTGTCACCTTAGTCATGGGTGATGCTTTGGCAGTAGCCTTATTAGAAGCACGTGGCTTTACTGCGGAAGATTTTGCACGTTCTCACCCCGGCGGGCGCTTGGGTAAGCGACTCTTGGTTCATGTTAAGGACATTATGCATCAAAATGATAATATCCCACTATGCTTGCCTGATACGCCCTTGAAACAGGCTATTTTAGAAATGACTGGTAAAAAACTTGGCGCCATCGTTGTTGCTGACTCACACAATAAACTCTTTGGGATATTTACCGATGGTGACTTACGCCGCTGTTTTGAAGAAGGCATTGATTTAACATCTGCGGCTATCGGTGATATTTGTCATCAGAGTTGTTTAACAACAATACCCGACGAGCTTGCCATTAATACCGTTAACTTAATGCAAGAAAAAGAAATAACGGTGTTGCCTGTGGTAGATAGTAAAAACCTCGTCATTGGAATCATCCACATGCATGACTTGTTAAAAGCCGGCATAGTATAGAGATATTTATGAAACCCGAAGCATTAGCAAAAACAATTAAACTCATCATTCTTGATGTCGATGGCGTACTCACTGATGGTAGCCTCTATTTTGACAATTCAGGTAGCGAATACAAAGCGTTTAACTCAAAAGATGGTCACGGCATTCGCCTGTTATTAGAAAATGATATTGAAGTTGCATTAATTACAGGGAGAACCTCTGAGCTTTTAAAACACCGTGCTGAAAACCTAAAAATCAACCCAGATTTAATCTACCAAGGTTATCGTGACAAGCTCCCCGCATACGCCGATTTACTTAAAAAGACGGGTTATACGAAAGAGCAAATAGCCTATGTTGGTGATGATGTGATTGATTTACCCATTATGAGTCAAGTCGGGTTTTCAATTGCGGTAAATGATGCAAACTGGTTTGTAAAAGACAACTGCGATTGGGTAACTGATTTAGCCGGGGGCAAGGGTGCAGTACGTGAAGTATGTGAGTTTTTACTGTCTTCACAGGGCAAGTTAGATCAGCTTTATCAAGACTACATCGTAAAATAGCAAACAATGAATAAAGGCGGACTCACATTTTTAATTATCGCTATTGTTATTGCACTGAGCTTTACGTGGCTCAACTCCAGCTGGAAATCGTACAAAGATATTATCCTCCCGCAAAATGCCAAGAAAATTGATTACTACCTAAGCGACTTCACCCTACTCAACACACAAGCCGATGGCTCGATGCGTTATCTATTAAAAGCACAAAATTTGACGCATCAACAATCCTCAGGGCACAGTGAAATATTCAACCCCTTTATTACTGCCACAGATAGCGATGGAGGAATTGTTTCACTACAAGCAGAGTCAGCCATACAAACCGATGAAGGTGCGCTTATCAAACTCACTGGTAACGTTAGTTTAAATAAAGCGGGGGGCAATAAGCGAGAAGAGTTTCAGCTAACCAGCAGTGATTTAGTTTTCGACCCTTTAAAAAAAGAGCTTTCATCAAAATCTAAAGTTATACTGAAGACAGATTTTGGACAACTTGAAGGCACAGGTTTTAGCAGTAAACTGAATGAACAAGCACTGAGGATTCACTCCAATGTACACATTGAATTTAAACCCGCTCGATAGAATCACGCGCTTAGTGATTTTATCACTCTTTCTTATAATAAATCCTGCATTCGCGTTAAAAAGCGATATTGAGCAACCCGTGCATATTAATGCTGATAGTGTGTTATTTAATAAAACCAAAGGACTGGCGGTTTACGAAGGTAATGTCTCAATTGTACAGGGATCACTACAAATCAAGGCCAACCGCATCGAAATTAATGCACCCAATAATGAAATTTCAAAAATAACGGCCAAAGGCTTTCCTGTGAAATTTCAACAAAAAATGGATGATGGAAAACTAGCCCGAGGAAGCGCTAAACATATCCAATATCAAGTAAAAGCCAAGCGTTTAATCATGGATGGCAATGCCTCTTTATCACAGCATACCGACACCTTTAATAGCAATCACATTGAGTATTCAATTAGTACCGGTGAATTAAAAGCGGGAAAAACTTCAAAAAAAGCAAAATCTGGGCGTGTTAAAGCAATTTTTTATCCAAGTAATAAAGCAAAGTAAATGGCAACTCTAGCAGCTGAAAACCTCCATAAAAGCTATGGTAAACGCGATATCATCAAAGGCGTATCGATGCATATCAACAGCGCTGAAGTGGTCGGTTTATTAGGCCCAAACGGTGCGGGTAAAACCACCTGTTTTTATATGGTCGTTGGTTTAGTAGCTTGTGATAAAGGCACGGTTAGCTTAACCGATGGTGATACATCAACTGATTTAACGAAACTACCCATGCATCTTCGAGCCCGTCATGGGGTCGGCTATTTGGCACAAGAAGCCAGTATCTTTCGCAAACTAACCGTCCAAGATAATATCTTATCCATTTTAGAAATCCGCAAAGACTTAAACAAACAACAACGCTACGATAAGTTAGAAAGCTTACTCGAAGAATTCCAAGTCACTCATATTAGAGACAGCCTAGGCATCAGTTTATCAGGTGGCGAGCGTCGCCGCGTTGAAATTGCCCGTGCCTTAGCCACAGACCCTGCCTTTATATTACTGGATGAGCCGTTTGCAGGGGTTGACCCTGTTTCAGTTTTAGAAATCCAGAAAATTGTTACTCATTTAAAGAATCGCGGCATTGGCGTATTAATCACAGATCACAATGTTCGAGAAACACTAAGTATTTGTGATCGTGCTTACGTCTTAGGTAACTCGGTTATCATTGCCGAAGGTACCGCCGAGAATATTTTGAGTAACGAGTTGGTTCGTGAAATTTATCTCGGCAAAGATTTTAAACTTTAGCGCCCATCAGTTCTTTCAAGCCATAACAAACCTTATAAGCCATGTTTTTCTAGCATTAAGCAATTATCATACCATTAATCAATTATTAGTTAATTTATTTAGTCATCATGCTATAGTTTTACCATGATGCTTAAAAATAATAACAACGATGATTAAACAAGGACTCAGCATAAAGCTTGGACAGTCCTTGTCCATGACACCTCAATTACAGCAAGCTATCCGTCTTTTACAACTTTCTTCAGTTGAGTTACAACAGGAGATTCAAGAAGTTTTAGAATCTAACCCGCTACTCGAGAAAGTCGGAGATGAGCGTGCTGATGATCCGACTCCCAGTGAAATAGAATCAAACAGTACGCTAACCGAGACTATTCCTGAAGAACTCAACATTGATGCTGAGTGGGATGATGTTTATGACCCAGCCTGGAAGGTAAAAAACACCGCTTCAGAATCAGGTAGTTCTGATTTTATAGAAACCATGCACAGTAACCCAGAAGGGCTACATGATCACCTCCTCTGGCAAGTTGATATGAGCAACCTAAGCGTTCAAGACAAAGCCATTGCCCGCTTAATTATTGACTACATCAATGACGATGGCTATCTAACCGAAAATCTTGAACAAGTCTTTGATTCGCTATCAGACTCACTACTCATTGATTTTGATGAGGTTGAAGCCGTGCTTACGTTTGTACAAAACCTTGGCCCTACGGGTATTGCTGCTAGGGACCTCGGTGAATGTTTATTATTGCAATTAAACAAATCGGCTAAAAATCACCCTTTGTATAAAAAAGCAGCATGCCTTTTATCAAAAAATCTGGACTTACTCGAAAAAAGGGATTATACAGGTATAAAAAGATCCTTGGGTTTAAGCTCATCAAAACTAGAAACATTGATGACATTAATACGTAGCTTTGACCCAAAACCAGGGAAAATATTTAGCACGGAGTCAGCGGACTATATTACCCCTGATATCTATGTTAGAAAAACAAACGGGCGCTGGAGAATTTCACTCAATAGCGATATCCAACCCGAATTACAAGTTAATCATTATTACGCAGATATGCTAAATAAAGAAAACACACAAGTCTCTAACACTGCTACTAATCCCAGCCAGCAGCAAGAAGCTACACGCTATATAAAAGATAATTTACAACAAGCGCGCTGGTTTATTAAAAGTCTTGATAATCGCAACCATACCATTGTGAATGTTGCTGAAGCTATCATTGAACGTCAACAAGCTTTTTTACAGTATGGCGATGAAGCCATGAAGCCAATGGTATTAAAGGATTTAGCCGATCAACTAGGCCTGCATGAATCAACAATATCACGCGTAACCACGCATAAATTCATGCATACACCGCGTGGTATCTATGAATTCAAACATTTTTTCTCTAGCCATGTCAGTACTGATACGGGCGGAGAGTGCTCAGCAACAGCAATTCGTGCCATGATCAAGAAGATGATCGACAACGAAGACCCTGCTAAACCGCTAAGTGACAACAAATTGACAAACCTGCTCAAAGAGCGGGGAATCAACGTAGCGCGACGTACTGTCGCCAAGTACCGTGAAGCATTAACGATACCATCATCCCATGACCGCAAGGTTTTTGCATGAGGGTAAAGTTATAAGTAATAGTTAATTCCACTTCACAGCGACCACCTTGGAAGGGCTTCCAAGACAGTGGATTCGCAATAACCTAGAAAAGGAGTATACAATGCAGTTAGATATAACCGGTCATCACATCGACGTAACCCCTCTACTTAATAATTACATCAAAGATAAGGTTACCCGCTTAAAACGACATTTTGACCAAGTGCTAAATATCCATATTATTCTAGAAACACAAAAACACAGCAATAAAGCAGAAGCCTCATTAAATGTCAGTGGCAATCATATTTTTGCTAATGCATCGGGGCATGATATGTATGCGGCTATTGATGCTTTAGCTGACAAATTAGATAGACAAATTTTAAAACATAAAGAAAAATTACGCAGCCATCACCGTAATGAAGGGTGCCACCGTAACTTAGCAATTAACTAACAAAAACGCCTTTGCATTAATCATTTTAATGTCAAAGGCGCTAATAAGTGTAATAATCAACAATTAAACTTTTAAAAAAGACCAAAAAACACGTATCATTTGCTTACGAAATATATAAAAAGTGACTTGATGACTGAAAGAACGCCCCCTATTCTTCTACCAGAACGAATAAAATTTATTAAAAAATCTGTCAGTAAAAAACATATTTTTGATTTATTAACTAAGTTGTTAGTAGAAGGACAAAGTGAAATTTCAGCCCACCGTATTTTTGATGCACTCATTCAACGTGAGAAGCTAGGAAACACCAGTATCGGAAATGAAATTGCGCTACCTCGCGCCCATATTGAAATAATTTATCCACGAGCTGCTTTATTAGTTTTAAAAAAGCCTTTAATGACAACCGATAGCATCGATAATAAGGGTATTTCTATTTTTTTAGCCTTACTGATACCTGAAGAACTACGAATGGACTATACCCACATCATCAAAAACATGACTCAAACACTCGCTATTAGTGATAAACTTCATAGCCTTATAAAATCTAAAAACCCAGAGTTTTTAAGCCAGCACTTTAACTCCTTATTAACCTTACAGCCTCCCATCAAACAACACAGAAGAGTTTAAATTAATAATGCATGTAGTAATCGTCAGCGGAATGTCTGGAGCAGGAAAGTCACTCGCGCTACACACGCTTGAAGACCAAGGTTATTACTGTATTGACAACTTACCCTTAGAGTTTCTTGAAACTGTTTTCGAAACAAGCGCATTAACCGAACAAAAAAAAGTAGCTATCGGTATTGATGTAAGAAGTGATGTGAACGGAAAGTTTCTTGAATTCTTTCCTGAGCAGGTACAGCAACTAAAAGACCGCTTTAAAACAGATATCCTTTACTTATACGCTGGTAAAGCCGTGTTACTAAAACGTTTTGATGAGTCACGCCGTAAACACCCTTTGTTTAATTCAGAGAGAACGTTAAAAGACTCGCTTGCTAAAGAGTATGAATTACTCTCTCCGGTTCGAAAAATAGCTGATCTTAAAATTGATACTAGTATCACAGATATTTACGAGTTAGCTAGCCAAATAAGAACTCGAATTTGTGGCGCCGAAAGACAATCAGTTTCACTGTTATTCCAAAGCTTTGGTTTTAAGTACGGTACCCCTAGGGATTCTGATTATTTATTTGATGTACGTTGTTTGCCAAATCCGTATTGGGTACCTGAGTTACGCTCACACACTGGACAGGAACAGGAAGTAATTGACTGGCTATCATCGCAAAAGCTTGTGCAAAAAATGGAGCAAGACCTCACCTCATTTATAGAAGATTGGATACCAGAAATTCTAAAAAGCCAACGCGCATACTTAACTATCTCGATTGGTTGCACCGGTGGACATCACCGCTCAGTCTACCTTATTGAGCAACTTGCAAAGCATTTTGGTAGTATTTACAAAGATAATATTATTGTCCAACACAGAGAGCTTTCGTAGCAAAAATATTACCTGAGACCGTGACTTCAATGCAGATTCAAGTTTAATAAATAAAGCCACTTTTCTAAATAGATTTACTGGTAAACTACGCCCAACTCAATCCACCTGCACTTGTTGGCATGACTCATCAGCTCCATCAAAATACAGAACAACGACTCACACGTTTAAGAAGCACCATCGAGTCGGGGTCCTTATCCCAATTACAAAGCATGCTAAATGCCATGCACCCCGCTGAGATTGCTCACCTACTAGAATCATCGCCTCCTGCTCGTCGTCGTTACCTCTGGGATCTTGTAGAGCCTGAAAATGAAGGTGAAACCTTAATTGAACTTGGCGAAGAAGCACGTGCTAGCCTAGTTGATGAAATGGCGTCTGATGATCTCGTTGAAGCTGTTAAAGATCTTGAAGTAGACGATGTTGCAGATTTTTTACAAGGCTTACCTAACCGCTTAATCGAGCAAACACTCTCAGGCATGAGCCGCCAGCAACGCGAACGTGTCGAAGCTGTGTTAGCCTACGATGAAGATACTGCTGGCGGCATGATGAATACCGACGTAATCACTACCCGCGCTAATGTCTGCGTCGATGTTGTTTTACGCTATCTTCGCATGCAAGATAAGCTACCCACGCACTCTGACTCCTTAATCATTATTGATAAATATAATAAATATCTAGGTATTTTGCCTATTTCAATACTTCTAACCAGCCAACCCGATGCAACCGTTAATACGATAATGGATGATCAACAATCAGCGATTCCTGCCAATATGCCAAGTAGTGAGGTTGCCAGCTTATTTGAAGATAGAAACCTAATTTCAGCACCAGTCGTTGATGACAATAGAAACTTATTGGGGCGAATAACCATTGATGACGTGGTCGATGTAATACGTGATGAAGCTGAACATTCAATGATGAGTATGGCAGGCTTAAATGAAGAAGAAGATTTGTTTGCCTCGGTCATTCCAAGTGTAAAACGTCGTGCCATTTGGCTAGGTACCAACTTACTCACGGCGTTTTTGGCTGCTTGGGTAATTAATCAATTTACTGAAACTCTAGAGTCTGCCATTGCGCTGGTAGTATTAATGAGCATTGTACCAAGCATGGGCGGAATCGCTGGCAGCCAAACACTCACACTGGTGATTCGAGGTATGGCACTAGGGCAAATCGATTCTGGAAATACCCGATCACTACTCATTAAAGAACTTCTGCTCGGTTTTATCAATGGTGTAATTTGGGCATTAGTTGTATTTGTTATTTCAGTGCTATTTTTTGATGACACCAGCATCGGTATCATCGTTGCTATTGCCATGCTTCTTAACTTATTAATAGCGCCACTAACAGGGGTACTTTTACCGATCGCATTGCGCAAGTTAGGCATTGATCCTGCACTCGCAGGTAGTGTTTTACTAACAACGGTAACGGATGTTGTTGGTTACGCTGCCGTACTGGGCTTAGCAACATTATTACTGCCTTATATTCGTAGCTTTCTTGCTTGATCTCCTATCCTTAACTCATATCATTATTAATTTCTTCAATAACCTTTAATGGCTCATCTGACTGCGTTATTGGCCTCCCCACCACAATATAACTAACCCCTGCATTATAAGCTTGAGCTGGCGTCATAATTCGTTTTTGATCCCCTTTCTCCGAACCTTCAGGTCGAATACCCGGTGTTACCAGGAGAAACTCCTTACCATGTTGCCTTCTTAAAATTTTAGCTTCTTGCGCCGAACAAACTACACCATCTAAACCTGATTTCTGTGTAAGTGTTGCTAGATGTTTAACTTGCTCATTAGGTTGATAAGCAATATTAACTTTAGATAATTGCTGAGCATCCATCGAGGTAAGTATTGTTACAGCAATTAGTTTTACAGAGGAGTCGCAATCAATTAAGGCTTGTTTGGCGGTCCGCATCATGACATCGCTGCCACTCGCATGCACATTCATCATCCACACACCTAAACCTGATGCAGCACGACATGCAGATGCTACTGTATTTGGGATATCATGAAACTTAAGATCCAAAAAAATATCAAAACCCATATCAACAAGTTTTTTAACAAGATCAGGGCCTGAAACAATAAACAACTCAAAACCAATTTTTAATCGGCACAAATTTGGACTCAACAAGCGAACAAAACGTAAAGCCTCATCAGCGGTTGAGTAATCAAGTGCTATTATTAATTTACTGCTCATAATTCAGTATTTACCCATTTCAAATTCTATTATTAGACTCTCTCAAACACCAACCACTCACTTAAGGAATTCCTGATTAAGTCCAATTATTTTTAGCTTGCCAAATCCGTCGATATTTTCCACGAAGATCGGCGCAATAGAATAACTATTACGTCTCACTTCA
>JALSJU010000117.1 GCA_026989145.1 Thiotrichaceae bacterium | reverse complement strand
CCGTGTTGCTACTAGGTTTTAGGCTGTACGTGGCTTATGTATTTTTCAAGTCTGGCTTAACCAAGGTTGATGACAACTTTATGGTGACCTCCAGCACTCTCGACCTTTTCAAATACGAATACATGCCTTTTCTATCCGAAGGTCTCGCCAGCGTATCCGCTTATGTCGCAAGCTATGCCGAACTTGGTCTCCCCATATTATTAGTAATCGGCTTATTCACCCGACCCGCAGCACTCGCTTTATTTATCCTAAATGCCGTAGCTGCCTACTCCCTATCACAAACCGATTTTGCCTCAGCCGCTGGTCATTGGCAACATGTCACATGGGGCGTTATCCTTGCCGTTATCTTCACCTTCGGCCCTGGCGCGCTATCGATTGATAAATGGATTAGCAATAAATGGCGACAATGATAGTTTTACTATGAAGGGCATGAAGCTCATGGAGGTAAAAACAACTATCCCTGCTTGATAATGAGCAAAGGTGTTTTTTCACCTTGGTTTAAAAAATTATTTTAACCACGAAGAACACGAAGGTAAAACTGCTTTCTTCATGTGTTTCATGGTAAAAGCTTTTTCCTTAAATTTGGCGACTTCATTGCTTACTACTCTTTTATAAAACCTGTATTTCTTAACTTAAAATTCTTTGCTTTTCCTTCGTGTTCTTCGTGTCCTTCGTGGTAAACCAATCTTTCAACCGTTAATCTCAGTTAATCAAGTATCAACGTTTAGTACTAAAAAACTAAGGCTCACCATGAAGGGCATGAAGCTCATGAAGGTGAAAATATCTTTCCCTGCTTGGTAATGGTAAAGGGTGACACTTTTTCTCCTTGGTTTAAAAATATTTTTCACCACGAAGGGCGCGAAGAACACGAAGGTGAAACTGTTTTCTTCATGGACTTCATGCGCTTCATGGTAAAGCTTTTAACTGAACCGACGGCGGATTAATGCGGGGAGTAGTAATAAGCCTAAGATACTCATGGGCAGGCTTCCACCGCCACTGCTTGTGCCACCGCCTTTTACTGGCGGTAAGCTTGAGCCACCTTTTTTAATGGTGCTTTTGGCGGTATCCGTGTTATTAGCTGTTTTGGTATCCAACTGGTCAGAACTTACCGTAGCGGTATTGGTGATCACACCTTCTGTTGCTGGGGCTTTTACTTGAATGATGGCGTTGTAGTTTTCACCATTTTTAAAATTACCCATATCACAGCTTACATTTTGACCATTGGCAGAACATTTTTTATTATTAATATTATTATGCGTACCACTAATAAACGTTGTACCTGCAGGGAGTGTATCTGTTATCACAACATTATAAGCATCACTTGGGCCGTGATTGGTTACAGCCAAGGTGTATGAAATCATGCCTTTAGGCGCTACATCAGTACTTGGGCCAGTTTTCACTAAAGCCAAGTCATTACTAAGGTCAAATACACGGAAACCATTACCTGCACCGAGGTATAGATACTTACCTTCAGGGCTTGTTTTTAATCTATCAATGCCTCCATCAACATTATCTACACGGTCGAGATAGGTTAAATCACCTGTAGTCGTATCACGCCCCCACACTGAAATATTTGATTTGATATCACCATAGATGTAAATATATTTTTGGTTAGGGCTAACTATAATATCGTTATCCACACCAAATAGAATACTGTGGGATGGTGTATCTGCTGGGGCGGGGATTTTACTTATAACCTTATTCGGTGTTAACTTGCCATTAGTCGCTCTGTTGTAAATATAAATTGCCTCTTTGCCACGTTTTAAAGCGTAAAAAAACTTTCCATCTTTAGACATAGTGATACCGAAACCACCGGCAGGAATATTTTGAATATTACTTAAACCACCATTGGTTTTATTGACACTGAAAATATAAACATTGTCCGAATAAGCATTCGCGACATAAAGCGTTTCATCATTAGGGCCAAACCTTAGCGTAGTAATCTCATCTATACCTAACCCAGCGCCCGCTGTTCCAATTTTTTGTAGATCACCATTTGAAAAACGTTTTAGTATATGAATTTCATCCTGTGCACCAGCATAAATAAACTGTCCATTTTCAGAAATAACAAGTCTATTATCTCCCGAACCAGGTAAGGTGATTTTTTTCTTGTAAGCTAAATTCCCATTATTATCAACATCATATCGCAATATATCCGAATCAATCCTGATATAAACATGTGCGCCATCGGGACTTACTACCATACCGTCATGACCAAAGTGAGAAGCTGGTAAAGGAACAGTTTGAATCGCGGTTAGTTTCCCTGTGGTTTCATTCCTTGTTTGCACATAAAGGTTCTCTAAAGATGCCGCATAAATATACTTACCATTTTTACTTATCGCATAACTTTGAACACCACCAGCAATTGAAAAGTCTTCAACGCTACCCATCACATCTGCCCGAGCAGTGCTAACGCTTAATAACAACAAACAAGCACTTAACAGCGCTATTCCTTTTCTAATCATTATTTCGGTTTTCATCTTTTTCTCCTTAAGTCTGGTGACTTATTTGTTTACTTTTTTACTACTGTTTTAAATATTCTGTGTTTCTTTACCTAAATTCTTTGCTTTTACTTTCGTATTCTTGCGTTAAAGGCTTAGACCTTCAAACTCACAAACACTAGCGCTTGGTTGCAACCCATACGCCTTTGCAGCCACGAATATCTTCATAGTTTCCGTTTGAACTGAGCGCATCAATAATTCCAGTGATGCTGGCATAGGTGATGCCGTTTACTACGGCAAAACTGCCTGTTACTGCTGCGGTGTTTTTGTCGCGCTTGCCATTTAAGTTAAACACATAGCTGCTATTGGTATCGCTGGTTACGCTGCCTATTAGGTCTGTTTCATTGCTTAGGCTAAAACTACCGTGTGCGCCACTGCAATACGTTTCTACAGAGAGGTTGGTTGTGACAACATCATATACACCATCAAGGCTTACGATTGCATTAGCATCGGGGGTTACGGGCGCGGTTGCACTGGTTTTTGCTGATAGTTGATTTCTGCTGTCTATTGCCTGAATCTGATAGCGGTAGTTAGTGCCAGCTTGTAGCGCACTGTCAATATAAATTGGGAATGCTGTAGTGGCTATTTTATGCGTCTTAGCACCATTGATACGAAACACATTGTAACCCGCGACACCTTTATCATCGCTTGATGCTTTCCAGCGTATAATAATACTGCTCACATTTTGTGGCACCGCGATGACATTGCTTGGTGTGGTAGGGGCGGCGTCATTAGCTGTGGTTAAATTAGTTTTTAAATTTAGCTCACTAACGCTAACATGAATAGCATTGCCTGATTTTTGCTTAAAAATAATGGTGATGCTGTCATCGCTATTAATCACCACGGGGTTATTATCCAAAAAGCGGTCAAAGCCTTTTCCGTTAATATCAAATGGGGTTGCGATAAGATCTATATTGGGTTGTACACCATATTCAGCTAATACTTTGGCTACAATGCCATCGACTTCTTTTTCAATTGCGGCTATTTCTGATTTTGTTGGTAGCTGCTTAATCGGCTGACTGCTTTCAAACTCTTCTTTGACATCCAGCTTATGTGTGGCAAACCAGTTGCGCACGATTAAATCAGTATAAGGGTGCAGGTTACGGGTGACCTGTTTGTTGCCATCGCTGTTCGCAATGCTGTAGAGGTATTGTTTTTCGGGTTTTGTGGCAGTGGTGTTGGGGTTTTTCTTTTGTGTTCTTAATAAAAAGCTTTCTGGTGCTTTATTGGCAAACTTAAATTTACCCTGTGCGTTTATAGTGGCGCTAAATTTCTTGCCGCTTTTTGATTTTGCCTCAGCTTTCGAATCAGATTTAACAATGATTTTTGCCGTTCCAATGATACCGCCTTCATCATTCCCACCAGTGCTGGCGGTTTCTTCATCATCTGAGCCACCTCCACAAGCTGTTAGCACACTTAGGCTTATCGCAAGCAGCAGTTTTCTGCCGTTGATGCTTGTTCGAAATAATGATGGTAAGTTTTTCATTAAATATCCTTATTCATTAAATGGGAATATATACCCACATAAGACCTGGGTCAAGTTTATTTATTACAACTAGCATAAATTACCCTATATCAGTGATAAGTGGTTATTATTTTAGCATCTCCCAAGCTTTCGCTTAGACTCAATCAAGTATCAAACGTTTCGTACTAGAAACCAAGGCTTACCATGAAGCTCATGAAGGTAAAAACATCTTTCCCTGCTGGATAATGGGTAAAGGGTGACTTTTTTACTCCTTGGTTTAAAAAATAATTTCACCCCGAAGGCACGAAGAACACGAAGGTAAAGCTGTTTTCTTCATGAACTTCATGCGCTTCATGGTAAAAGCTTTTTTCCTTAAATCTGGTGACTTAATTGTTACTACTCTTTTATAAACCTGCATTTCTTAACTTAAGATTCTTTGCTTTTCCTTCGTGTTCTTCGTGTCCTTCGTGGTAAAATAATCTTTTAACCGTTAATCTCAGTTGATCAAGTATCAACGTTTCGTACTAAAAAACTAAGGCTTACCATGAAGGGCATGAAGGTTAAAAACATCTTTTCCTGCTGATAGCGGGTAAAGGGTGACCTTTTTACTCCTTGGTTTAATAAATAATTTCACCCCGAAGGCACGCAGAACAAGAAGGTAAAGCTGTTTCCTTCATGGCCTTCATGCGCTTCATGGTAAAAAGCTGTTTAAACCGCTAAGAAAGTACCGTACCCGAGCGAACAATCATCTGTTGATCTGATTCATTGCTAATCGTTACATCACCGATAATTTTGACATTCGCTTCAAACTTTACATCTCCCTTAATGATAAGTTTTTCACATTCAAGCAGATCGGGCGCGCCTTCTGGAAAGCGGGCTTGCAAGTCATCTATCTTTTTATAAAACCTATCATCCAAGTCAATGATGATAAAGCCTTCACTACGCTGGGGGTTGGTAATCACACGGTTACTGTCATCTAGCACAAACGCATTTGACCAAAGCCCGAGTAATTCGTTGCTGGTTTTAATGGGGGTGAAGCGTGCTTTGGGTATCCTCAAGGCGATTGAATCTTTAAAGTTTGATATTGCCGCGCCCATGGCTGTTTCCATTTGAATGACCTTTGGGCTTGTTGCATCGCGCGGGTCTACTGTTTTAGTATTTTGAATTAGGGGTAAGTCTACGATACCGTTGTTGGCATCCATTAAGGCTTTTAAACGATCAAGTCGAATCCAGAGGTTATTGGTATTAAAGTATTGGTATTTCGTAATATCTTGGAAAGCGTCAACGTCTTCATCGTGGCATTGGGCTGATTCGCGCAATAATAAGCCACCTTGTTTGAACTGTGCTAAATGCCCGCCTTTCTTATCCGCAGGGGTTCGATCTGCGACTTCCATCATAAAGGATGCATCTTGCGTGGCAAAATAACCCAGCACAGACAAATCCATCGTGGCACCGAGATTATCTGCATTAGAGATAAAGGCGTATTTTATGCCCGCATCCAATAGTTGCTGTAAAATCCCTGAGGTTTGTAAGGCGGTGTAAATATCACCATGCCCAGGTGGGCACCATGTTTTTGTGGCGTCTTTAGGCCATAGAGCTGGCTCTAAGCTGTCACTAAAAATCTTTGGAACTTTATTTTGCGCAAAGGTGAGAGCAACGTCATTTTGACCTTGCTGTAACTTAGGGAACTTTTTTAGCACTGCTTGCGTATCAGACTCGGTACTAAATGAGTTCATAAAAACCAACGGCAGTGCACGGTTAAAAGATTTTCGTTGAGACAGTACTTGTTGAATAATAATTTCTAAAAAGCTTAAATCATCTTTTGCCGTTAATAAGGATTTAGCTTTTTCTAGCCCCATGCTAGTGCCTAACCCACCATTGAGCTTGATCATTACAGATTTGGCCAATACGGCTTCGCCTTGTTTGCTGTGATCTGATAATGTTTCTATATCGGCAATATTTTCTACCGGTTGAATCGTGTCTTCACGAATCGTACTTTCTTCGCCTGCGGTCATTTTATCGTATTGGGATAAAAAAACATCGGTACACAGTTGCGGGAGATTTTCGTCACTCATTAATTGAGTGATTGTTGTTTTTATGGGTTGATTCATAAGACTATTTTTATTGGATAATAAATTAATGAGATATTATTGCATAAAAATTACGCACTGCCGATACAGCCGATCACCAAATTAATCCATTTTAACCGTTTTCTTCCAGTGTTCTCAAGTCTTTACGGAGCACCTTACCCACATTACTTTTAGGTAACTCATCCAAAAATGTTATGAACTTGGGACACTTATAACGAGTCATTTCTTTGTGGCAATAATCGAGTAACTCTTTTTCAGTGAGGCTTTGATCTTTTTTGACCACAAATATTTTAACGACCTCAGTAGATTTTTCATTCGGTATACCAATCGCTCCGACTTCTAATACTTTTGGGTGCGCAGCTACCACGCCTTCTACCTCATTGGGGTAAACATTAAAGCCAGAAACAATGATCAAATCTTTAAGCCTGTCGACCAATTTCACAAAACCACCTTGATTAATCACAGCAATATCACCGGTGTGTAACCAGCCTTCGGCATCCATTACATTGGCAGTTTCTTTGGGCCGATTCCAATATTCTTTCATAACCTGTGGGCCACGCACACAGAGCTCACCAGGTTCATCAAAAACCTGCTGTTCACCTTTATCATTTTTTACACAGACTTCCGTTGATGATATTGGTAAACCAATATTCCCTGAAAAATCGTGACTATTGGTAGGGTTAACACAAACACCGGGGGACGTTTCGGTTAAACCATAGGCTTCAATAATTGGTACACCGGTTACAGACTTCCATTCATTGGCAACGGTTTCTTGCACGGCCATACCACCGCCGAGGATAATTTTAACCGACGAGAAGTCCACTTGATTAAAACCTGCTGTATTCAGCAAGCCATTAAATAATGTATTAACCCCTGCCATAAAAGTAAAGTCATGTTTTGCAAGCTCTTTAACAAAGCCCTTCATGTCTCTAGGATTTGTAATTAGAACACTTTTAGCGCCGAGCTTTAAAGCAAAGGCATTCGCTGTCAATGAAAATATGTGATACAGCGGTAGCGCAGTAATAAAGACTTCTTGCGACTCTGCATTAATCTCATTCGAAATCCACGCTTCAACTTGCAATAAGTTGGCAATCATATTTCGATGCGTTAGTGACGCGCCCTTGGCTACCCCCGTTGTGCCGCCTGTATATTGCAAAAAGGCGATGTCTTCGTGGTTTATATCAACATCTGTAAAGGGCAAATTTTTGCCTTTGGCTAACACTTCATTAAACTTTACGGTTGTGCCGGGCAAGCTAAAAGTAGGCACCATTTTCTTGATACGCTTTACTACAAAGTTGACGAGCAGTGATTTAGGAAAACCTGCCAGATCACCTATCTGAGTGGTAATGATCGTTTTAATCGCCGTTTTGTCTAATACTTCCTCTAAGGTATTCGCAAAGTTTTCAAGAATGATAATGGCAATCGCACCTGAGTCATTAAGTTGGTGCTCTAATTCACGGGCGGTATATAAAGGGTTGGTATTCACCACGATTAAACCCGCACGTAACGCAGCCAATAACGCAATAGGATACTGCAATAAATTAGGCATCATTATCGCAATCCGGTCACCTTTTTTTAAGCCATTGTTCGCAAGATAAGCCGCAAAGTTACGCGTCATTTTATCAACATCATCGTAACTGAGTATCATGCCAAGGTTTTCATAAGCAGGTCTGTTACGATATAAATCAGCACTTTTACTGAACAACTCACCTAGAGACTTAAATTCATTGGGGTCAATGGTCTCTGGTACACCCGGCGCATAATTTTTTAACCAAACCTTTTCCATGACGTTCTCCTAGTTGTTATTTCTTGTTATTTCTTGTTATTAGCTATTGTCGCTGTTTTACTTCTAAGAAATGCTTTATTAAAACGCGTTACAATATCTGCGGCTGATTCTATTTCATTAATACCTGCAACACTTTTACCCGCTTGCCAGAATTCTTTCTTTGGCGTTGTATCAAAGAATGATTTCCTGAGTTGGAACGCCGAGCGTATCGTATAAAGCATGCGCATCCAGTGCTTACCTTTCGGGTGCTTTAATAACCAACGCGCCAATCTATTCGGCTTAGTGCCCTGCTCTTTGATGTATTCCGTGTTAATAATTGATACCGGAACGCCGGTAATCTTTTCACTCAGCACAATATCTTCTGCATCCGCTTTTACGATGGCTTCTTTATAAAGTACGCTACTTGAACACTCTTTGGTTGCAATAAAACGCGTGCCTAATTGACATGCCACATAACCCAGCTGCATCGCTTCGACATATTGATTTTCATTACCGATACCGCCTGCACATACCAAAGGCACATTTAAATCATAAAGTTCATCATATAATTGTTCTTTGCTCTTCGCCCCTGCATGACCACCCGCAAAATTATTAACCGCAATCAAGCCCTGCGCGCCGCCCTCTAATCCTTTTTCTGCCCATTTTCGTTCCGTCACATCATGGTACACAACCCCACCGTGGGGGGTTACAGTATCCACCACCCACTTAGGGTTGCCGAGTGATGTTATGAAAAAACGTACACCTTCTTCTAAGGCAATATCCACCCATTCAACCATTTTTTCATGATAGCGTTTGGATGATTTTTCAATTAAAGCATTCATGCCAATAGGCTTATCGGTGAGCTTTTTAATATTGCGTAGCGCTTGCCTGAAATCTTGCTTGTGTACAAAGGTTATTGATACCGGTTGCACGATACCAATACCACCTGCTTCTGAAACCGCTGCGACCAGCTCAATATTTGAACACGGGTACATCGGGCCACCAATCAATGGAACATCAATACCTAATGCATGTTTGAAGCTGGTTTCATTCATGCTTTGTCCTGTCTTCAGTTTCTACCTTAGGAGAAAGTCGCCAGAGAACGGTTACGCAAGCAACTAAGTCACCTTCCGCATCCAGAATATCGGCAGTTGCAAGGCTATCGACGGGCTTATCAATAACATCAGGCGGTGAAGCACGACCTTCTGCCAGCAATTGACCGCGG
>JALSJU010000116.1 GCA_026989145.1 Thiotrichaceae bacterium | reverse complement strand
ATAATCCCATTTTATTTTTTTTGCAAATTTGTTTAATTTAAACTACGTTAATTTTCGCTAACGGCGGAAGATAAGTCTCAAACGGTCAAATTAAAATCAAAGCGATGAACCCGCAAAAACTAAGAATAGCTAAGGAAACCCCTAAACAACTCCCAACAAGCCCCAACAAGCTCTAAAAGGAAACTTTCTTTTCTAAGGTATGAATTTTCCCAGTATCATCGGTAACGGTATAATGATTGCTTATGGTTGTTTTACATACCGGTACTTCTGTATTGCTAGTTTTGGTAGGCGTTTGAGGGCAGTCCGTTTCGATTAAGCCTGATTTTGACTTATTAGCATTTGATACATCGACTCCCCAAGTATCAAATAAGGTTAATATCGATTCATTACTTGCAACCGTTGTTGGTAAGGGCGACTTATATTTTGATGTACAGCTAGAATTTCCATTTGCCGTACTTTTCACAGTCGTTGAGACTAACCCTGCCTTATAATTAAAATCAACCGTTAAGCTATCAGTATAGGATGCGTTATCAAGGGTGCAATCACTGCTTATTTTTGTCGTACGATGGACTTGAACAATATTTAATGAAGGAACCCCATTCACTAAAAAATACTGCTGAGCTGTTGGCTGCTTTTCCTCATCATAGCTACAGTTAAATTTAATATCGCCTGTATAATCAGATTCTGATAACAATCTGTAACGAACCCCAGCATTATCCTCCCCAGTGACGACAACCGAACATTTCTCATGCGGGGCTTCCACAATATCAGCAGAACGTGATTTTTCGGGTTGAGGCTTAGTTGGTTTTTTTTCACCCCCCCCTCCACCGCAACCCAAAAGAAGATTAGTGAGTATAAAAAAAGTTAAAATAAACAAAGGGGTCGTTTTGAGCAGATATTTCATAAACATAAAAAGTGATAGTAGGCCTGGGGGGCTATGGACACGCAGAGCGTATATATATTCTATAAAAACCACCAATTAAACTTCTTAATAAGAATGATATTGGTCTATAAATAAGCAACTTAACAACAAATCGGCTAAAAAATATACAAAACCGAAGCTAACTATCGTTACTTTGATTTTTTATTTACACCTAACATCCACATGCATCAAAAAACACCGCATGCTAAGATTAAACTTTATTTCGATTATGTTACTTATGAATATCCAAGCCGCCCTGCAAAAAGCCATCGACAAACAAGATTTAAGTCGTGATGAAATGACGGATGTAATGCATCAAATCATGACCGGACAAGCCACTGATGCACAAATAGGTGGCTTCTTAATCGCCATGCGCATGAAAGGTGAAACCGTTGATGAAATTATTGCTGCGGCTACCGTCATGCGCTCACTGGCCACACCTGTTGATTTACAAACAAGTAACTTGGTCGAAATAGTTGGCACAGGTGGGGATGGCAGCAGTACTTTTAATGTATCTACCGCCAGCTGTTTGGTGGTAGCTGCAGCGGGCGGACGGGTTGCCAAACATGGCAACCGTTCAATTTCCAGTAAATCTGGGGCAGCTGATTTATTAGAAGCAGCAGGCGTAAACCTAGATATTACTGCCGAGCAAGTCAAACAATGTGTCGAAGATATCGGCGTGGGCTTTATGTTTGCACCCAATCATCACAGCGCTATGAAACATGCGATTAACCCCCGAAAAGAGATGGGAGTGCGTACTTTATTTAATTTGTTAGGTCCACTTACAAACCCTGCGGGCACACCGAATCAAGTGTTAGGCGTTTTTAGCAAAGACTGGGTACGACCTTTGGCAGAAGTACTCAAAGAACTAGGTAGCCATCATGTGATGGTAGTTCACGCAGAAGACGGCATGGATGAAATTAGTATTTCCTCCCCCACCTTTGTAGCAGAATTGCGTAATAACAACATTACTGAGTACCTCATTAAACCTGAAAATTTCGGACTTCAACAACACTCTGTCAGTAGTATTCGTGTAAGCAATGCCGAAGAAAGCTTAGAAATGGTTAACTCTGTTTTAAGTAACGATACCAACCCAGCGCGAGATATTGTTGCGCTTAATGCGGGTGCCGCTATCTACGTGGCAGGGCTAGCAGGATCGCACCAAGCAGGAATTGAACGTGCTCTTGAAGTAATCGCATCAGGTGAAGCAAAACAAAAACTGCTTGAATTAATTAATAAAACCAACAGTTTTTAATTGAGCTTGCTTCAATTAATTTTCTATCCGTTACACGAGATATAAGCATGACAGGCACACCCGATATTCTTAAAAAAATTATCACGCGCAAGCAACAAGAAATTGCAGAACGTAAACAAAATATTAGCCTCGAAGCAGTTATGGATGCCAGCAAAAGCGCATCTCCCGTGCGTGGTTTTGTTAATGCAATGCAGGCTCATATTAATTCCGGTGATTCAGCCGTTATCGCTGAAATTAAAAAAGCCTCACCCAGCAAGGGCGTAATGCGAGAAAACTTTAAACCTGCTGAAATTGCCAAAAGTTACCAACAAGGTGGCGCCAGTTGCTTATCTGTTTTAACAGACGTGGATTTCTTCCAAGGTTCCGACGAATACCTAGTCGAAGCCCGCAATGCCTGTGATTTGCCCGTTATCCGTAAAGACTTTATTATCGACCCTTATCAAGTCTATGAAGCCCGCGCGATGGGAGCAGATTGTATTTTATTAATTGTTGCCGTTTTAGATAATCAAACACTCAACCAACTTTACAGCCTTGCAACAGCCCTTGGGTTGGATGTATTAATAGAAGTGCATGATGAAGCAGAACTACTCCGATCCCTACCCTTAAATGCAACCTTGGTGGGTATCAACAATCGAAATTTACGCACGTTTGAAACTTCGCTGCATACCACTATCGACTTACTGTCACAAATTCCTGATGACCGCATTGTGGTCACTGAAAGTGGTATTCATTACCCAGACGATGTGGCATTAATGCGTGAAAATAAGGTCAATGCTTTTTTAGTGGGCGAAGCCTTTATGCGAGCTGATGATCCTGGCGTAGCATTAAACAAACTTTTCAATTAAAACGAGCAACATTTAAAACATCCAGAAGGGCTAACATGAATTTATCACCACTTTATCACGTTTTTACTTTTCCTAAGATTGATCCATTTGTGATTCAGTTTACCGAAACTATGGGGGTACGCTGGTATGGCTTAATGTACGTGATTGGCTTTTTATCCTTTTTATTATTAGGAAAAATGCGGGCACGTAGACCCAACAGCCCCGTCACTCCAGATCAAGTCGATGACATGATGTTTTACGGTGCTATCGGCGTTATTGTTGGTGGTAGAATGGGCGAAATGTTCTTCTATAAATTTTCCCAATTAGTAGCAGACCCTTTTAGCTTATTTAGAATTTGGGAAGGCGGCATGAGTTTTCATGGTGGTATTATCGGGGTGACCGTAGCCATGTTAATACTGGCAAAAAAATGGGGGGTTACTCCTCTTAAAATAGGTGATTTTATCTCCCCTCTCGTGCCCATAGGCTTAGGTGCTGGGCGCATGGGTAACTTTATCAATGGTGAGCTATGGGGTCGCCCTACCGATGTATCATGGGGGATGATTTTTGAGCATGTAGATCAGCAACCACGCCATCCCTCACAGTTATATGAAGTTCTAGGCGAAGGTGTTCTACTGTTCATTTTGGTTTGGTTTTATTCTAAAAAGCCCCGACCCACAGGTGCTGTTACCGGTCTATTCTTAGTGGGCTATGGCGTTGCGCGCTCCTTTGTTGAATTCTTCCGCACTCCTGATGATAGTGACTTCCTTGGCATTAAGTGGCTTACCGAAGGACAATTACTATCTATCCCAATGATTATTATAGGATTATTTTTAATTTTCTGGGCTTATACTCATAAAGGCAAAACTTCATGAAGCAATACCTAGCTCTGTGTGAACGGATTATCAACGAAGGTGAATGGGTTGAAAACAAACGCACGGGTAAGCGCTGTTTAACGGTTATCAATGCAGATTTAGAGTACGATGTTGCAAATAATCAGTTTCCCTTAATCACTACCCGTAAGAGCTTCTGGAAAGCTGCGGTAGCTGAAATGCTCGGCTATTTACGGGGCTATAATAATGCTGCCCAGTTTCGTGATATAGGCTGTAATACTTGGAATGCCAATGCTAATGAAAACCAAGACTGGTTAAATAACCCACATCGCAAAGGTGAAGATGATATGGGTCGTGTTTATGGCGTACAAGGCCGCTCATGGATGCGCCCTGATGGTACGACCTTAGACCAATTAAAAAAGATTGTAGGTCATTTAAAAGACGGTATTGATGACCGTAGTGAAATCATGACCTTTTATAACCCCGGTGAATTTGAAATGGGTTGTTTGCGCCCTTGTATGCACACTCATCACTTTTCACTGTTAGGCGACACACTCTATTTGAATAGTATCCAGCGCAGTGCTGATGTACCTTTAGGAATCAATTTCAACCAAGTCCAAGTCTACGTACTACTTGCTTTAATTGCTCAGATAACTGGTCACAAAGCCGGCAAGGCTTATCATAAACTCGTTAATGCACATATTTATGAAGACCAGCTAAAAATAATGCGTGATATACAACTAAAACGTAAGCCTTACCCGTCCCCACAACTCCACATAAACCCCGATATTAAGTCGCTAGAAGATATTGAAACATGGGTAACTACGGATGACTTTGAAGTAACAAACTACCAACACCATGAAGCTCTGAAATACCCGTTTTCAGTATAAGAAAACATAACTTTTTTATGTTCTTTTTAGCAAAAAGAACGACCTGTATTAATTAATATGTCTAAGTTGATGCTTTGTAAGCGGGCCGTGCGAGGTTTAGCCAAATTTATTGGGCCTAATCAGAAAACTGTTTAATCCGCCAAGCGACATCCATCGCTTGCTTATTTTCAAGCACATCGTGTACCCTGAATAAATTCACACCTGCATTAACACCCAATGCTGTAGTAGCACAGGTTGCGACCAGTCTTTCCTGAGGGTTTTCAACCCCTGTAATATCACCTAAAAAGCGCTTTCTACTCGTACCTAATAAAACCTTGTAGTCAAGGCTTACCAAAGAGTCTAGCCCAGCTAGTAGCTGTAAATTGTGTGACATCAATTTACCAAAGCCTATACCGGGGTCAACGATAATATTCTCTTTAAGGACGCCAACATCAAGTGCAACTTTCGCTCGGTTAGCTAAATAAGCATTTACCTCAGCACAAACATCATCATAAAGTGGTTTGTTCTGCATTGTTGCAGAGTTTCCTTGCCGGTGCATTAAAACGATGGGGCACTGATGTTTTGCCGCTAAAGTTAACATCGGTTCTTTGTCTGACTCTTTAACCTTTGAATCATCCCCAGCAGAAATATCATTCAACCAACTCGCACCTGCCTCTAACGCGGTCTTAGCGACTTCATAGCGAGTGGTATCAACACTGATAATTACTTCTTTTATGGATGATTTTCTAATACCTTCTATGACAGGGATAACCCGCTTTAATTGATCTGTAATAGAAACTCTCTCAGCCCCTGGGCGGGTTGACTCTCCCCCTATATCAATAATAGCTGCACCCTGCTCAACCATTATGATAGCATGTTGGATGGCTTTTTCAGAGTCATAGTACTTGCCTCCATCAGAGAAACTATCAGGAGTAATGTTTAAAATCCCCATTATTTGAGGAGGAAGTGGTGATTTTTTTTGTGTCATAGACACATTATGGCGATTTTAATAGGAGCCTGCAAAAACTTATACAAATAAGGAGATCCGAACACTCTATTTACTTAGAATTATCGGGCTGAGAGTAATAGTCGTAACGACTTTGCAAACTAGAAGTGAATTTCCATGCTTCGTTATGCAATAAGCCACTATTCTTTGGGATAATAATTTTTAGGTACAAATCATTTTTATACTTCTTTTTTAATATTTCTAAAGCTTTGTGTAAACTTGCTTTACTCACTGTCTTATAACGCCCACTGGGGTTTGTCTTTAAACGAATAATACGTTTTTTTCCAGACTTTCTATAAAGAACAGAAACAACATGTTTACCTTTTGATGAACGCGCAGGGCGTAATAATTTTTGGTATTTGCTATCGAGCGAATCATACTCACCTTGCAAGCTTAGCAACTGAGTTTCACGCTCTTTATAATCCTTTTGTAGTACGGTTATTACTTCATCTTTTGCTTTTAGCTGAACTTTTATATCTTCAAGTTGCTGCTCTGTGCTAGTTAATTGCTCTGCAATATTACCAGACAGCTTTTCATTCTCTTCTTTTAACGCTTCAATACGGATCTTTTGCTCATTAGTAATAGACAGCAAGTTTTTGATTTTTTCATCAGCTGAATTTTTAGTTTGATTTATATCTTTATTCTTTTCATCAATGCTACTGAGTTGATTTTCAAGCTGTATCACCTTCTCAGACAAACTACTACGCTCGGTTTGTAATAAAGTGAGTATTTTCTTTAATTCTGCTTTACTCTTTTTTAAGGTTGAAACATAAGAAGTTTGTTTTTCTTTTTCTTTAAGTGTTGTTTCTAAATCCAACATTAACTCTTGATGTTCTTTTTTTAATGCCGCTAATTCACTTGCCCCCGATCCTTTACTCGCCTGTAATTCTTTTAGCTTAATTTTTAAGTCATTCGTTGTTTTATCTAAACTTACTAACTCCAATTGCTGTGCTTTATTCTGTGTTGCTCTCTCCTCAAGTTCTTTTGACAACTGCGCCTGCTGTTTTTCAGATGTTACTAATCGTGCTTCTTTCTCAGCTAAGGACTCTGTTAATTCTTTGCCTTCGGCCATCCACTTCGCTAAAGTACCATGAAGTCGCTGAGCATCAAGTGCTTGCTCATCTTTCTCTGTCGTTAATAGTGATAAATTTGAAATCAATTTGTCAGATAACTCTTTAGCAGCAGCTAATGAATTTTCTTGTTTGGCAACCACAGTTTGTAATGAATTAATGGCTTGAATCTGTTGCTTTCTTTCATTCTCACTTTGTAACAAATTCTCTTTTAATGTTGTGAGATCGGCTTGAGCACTAGCTAACAGCGTTAAAGCTTGCGATAACTTTTGTTCCTTGCTGTTTTTATCTTGCTTAACCGATACAAATTGTTGTTTTAGCTGAGTAAGATTTGATGCTAAGTTTTTATTTTCTTGTTGTTCCTTTTTTGCTAAAGAGGCAGCTTCTTTTTGCTCTTTAACACTTTGCTTCAAGTCCGTAATTAATGTCCAGTTATTCAACAATACTGTAACAGTGACTAATAAAAACACCATTACAATCACCATCATAATATCGGTAAAGGATGGCCAAAAGCTTTCCTCACTGACACCGTGATTTGCAAGGTGAAGGTTATCGCCAGGAAAACCAAACCTCATCGTAGTTTACTCGCCTTATTGGAAGTAGTTTTATCCGTTGTCATTAAATCACTGTGTGAGTAAGTTGATGCAGTTTTGTCATCTACAGGTGTTTCTTGCTGTTTAATTACTGGCTCTTTATCACCGTCATACACAGGTTCCGATAAATGAAAGCCTTTACGCAAAATGCCTTTAATTTCATTTAAACTGCTACCCTGTACCTGAGACTGCAAATCATCAACCGCTGTTTGCAATGAGAGGCCTGCTTGATTAAATGACTCTTGAACCGTTAATAAACGTTGAGTTGCCTTATTAAGGGAGGCGGTAAGCTCGGTCACTTGAGAGGCTAAACCAGCTTCGGTTTGCGAGAACCGCGGTAAAATGTATAAACTTGTCACCTCTTCAATGGCATTTAATAGCTGTACTCTTGAGTCATTCAGTCGTAGATAAAAGTAAGCAAAAACAAAAAAACAGACGATAGCTGCAACCGTGGAGCTTAAAGCCGATGACATACTGCTTATAATTGTACCCATCTCTTTAACTCCTTCAGGAGAATTTAAGAGACCAGATACGCCGACTAAAGCCATAGACAGAGATACAACCGTTCCAAAAACACCTGCGAGTATCAGCGTACTATGAACAAATCGAATAAACGTTAAACGGCTACTTTCTGCGGCATTTATACCTGAAGCTAAGGCAGCTTGGTTAACCTCAGCACCTTGTTTACTGATCCAAGCAACATTATTATAGCGCTGAGCGATCAAATAATTAGACGATATATTTTCAAAAGAATTAAGCTGCTTTGATCTTAAGCTCTTCATCGCTTTGATTACCGCTTTATGTTCGTCCGTATAACGAAATAACACTAAAACGATTCTTAGCATTCCAGTTAAAAAAAGTAACACAATGACACCGTTAATCATTAAACCGATATTACTGATGCTACCTGATGTTATCAGGTTTGCGACAGCTGCTTTTTTATAAAACAACAAAATGGCAGCAAGCACTAAAAATGTCACTATCTGTATTAATGTCGATGTAGCACTACTTTTTTGAATACTCACTTTATCCCCTTAATCAACCTGATACACTCGCTTTTTAACCCAGTATAATGACATGCTTGCGACAATTGCTCAATTGTTAGCCATCTTTTTATCCAAAAGCATTAGATGCCCATCTTCTATCGATTATATTATTTTTATAATTTAAGCGTCGTGATAATGGTGTTTTTATTATTTATCCATTTATAATCAATAGTATAGTCTTGACCCTTGCCGAGTCTATCACTAAGTTGTCTATCATTTGTTATGCTAATTGTTTTTAAACGACTATTGATTGACTGAATAGACACGACATTAAAATCGAAAAAGTCACCGACTTGATTAAATATTGCTTTAAAAAAACATTCCTTCGCTGAAAATATTAACGTTATAAGCTGCTCATTAGTGAAACCTGTTATCCCCCTTTTGAAAAGCTGATGATCTGAGGTACTTAAAATATGCGGGAAGCTTTTATTACATTCGTTACTATCAAACAAACTCTGTAAATCAATCCCCACCCCACCACAGACATGAGCCTGCTGACTTGCAGCAATGGATACATTATTATCATGAGAGATACTACCCACAAGACCTTTAGGCCAAAGTGGCTCTCGATGGTTACCAATTCCTATGGCCAGCTGTTTGTATTGGTCTGGTAAAGACTTTTCAGCGGCGATCCTGCCTGCCAAAAACTGGGCTTGACGTTTTATAACCCACGTTGATAACTGAGCAGGTTTTTTAATCCCGAAATCAGAAAAAAGGCTTTCATGGTAAGCATCTAAATTGTACTCAAGCCATTGAATCGGTAGTTTAGTGGTCAATACCTGTTCACTTACAATAAAACACATACTAACTTTTACTGGAAACCATACCTAAAACTTTTTCAGTTACATGTTCAATAAGCTCTTGGCGATCTTCACAAAGCGTTGCCACATGATCCATATGTGAGAAGAACTGGGTAGATTCTGTGCCTTTCCATTTCACATCCGGCAGCATGTCATAAAATTGATTTGCGTAATTGTAGTCATCGGTACCGCCGGTATAAATAAAATGAAGCTGAGTGCCACGATCGACTAAATGTTGTAGTTCGGTAGTCGCTTGTTTTACCGTTTCAGGATATTCACGAACATCGCTTCCCATCGCAAGAGATGCTGGAGCTGGTTTTGATGAAGCTAGCGCCGTTACAACCCTAACTTTTTTCAGCCACTTTTCTGGCCTTAACAGCATTTTCAAGGGTAGTATTGCTTGGCGAATTTTAAACCGCATCGTGCCATAAGCTAAACCATCCATTAGAATCACACCTTTAACGCGTTCATCCTTTAGCGCTGTTTGAATACCGTCGTCCGCACCACTACACAAACCAAAAATAATAAAATTTTTAACCTCGCTGTTAGCCTCAATATAGTCCATTGCCTCGATAGCCTCAGCCGCGGCGCGATCAATCGACTTACCCGCACGACCAACCCCAAGGCTATCCCCTATTCCCGAAATATCAAATCGTAGTGAGCTAATACCTTGTTTAGCAAGGCTACGTGCAAGCTCTACATACATTCGATAGGGGCCGACATTATGCAGCATTCCAGCAGTCATCATTATAACTGCTGTATCCACTTTATCAGCCTCATTTGCAAGGCTACTCACGCCCAGTAAATGATCAAACTCGCCAAAGATAACGGCTTGTTCCATCACGGTTGCTCACTGTCATTAGCTTTCAAAATATTAAGCACTGATTTAAAGGTTTCAGGTGATGAGAAAGCGCTAAATGCATATGCTTGGTCATGCCAATAAACTTCATCATTATTAGGTAAGTGTTGCCAGTGCTTGCCTAGTTCACTAGCACTTTTTTCAGACTCAAGAAAGTTTGAAGTTGAAATTAAGTGATGCTGTTTTGCTACAGACAACGCTACAGGCATGGCTAATGCACGTAAGCTAGAACGTTTCTTTAGGTTATACGCATGACCAAAAAGCTGATCCGTATCTGAGCGGTAACGAATTTGACTAAAGAAGTTATAGGCCTTTAATTCTTTATCATGGAATGTTTCGAGCATTTCAACATAATCTGCACCCTGCATAACAGGATCCCAGATAATCATATTTTCGATATCCTTCACGTTGGCATGCAAGGCAAATGTTGCCCCTAGACGAACCGATAACAATGATAAGGTCTTACAGCCGCTTTGCTGCCGTAAATAATTTGCTGCTGCTTCAATATCCAAGGCACACTGTTCTGCCGTGATGTCTTCACTGCTACCTTCCGAGTTTCCCGTGCCGAAATAATCAAACCTGAAAACATCAAAGCCTGCTTGTGAAAGTTGAATAGCAAGTTGCTGTAAGTTTCGATAAGAGCGTGGATACTCGTGCCCTAAAGGATGACACATTAATACCGCATGATTACGTGAACCCGTATTATTCATAATCAATGGTGGCTGATAGTGAATACCGTATAATTTTTTACCTTTCGTCGATGAGAAAAAACTAGGTTTTATAATCGGTAAACGGTCACGCAATGCCAGACTATCACTATGAGCCGTTTCAGCATCAATACCTTTATCGGATAAACCATTATTCAACAAACGTTGAATATGTGCTGCCTGACTCGCAATCGTAGGGTTCGCAAAAAAGTCTCGAACCGGCAGTTCTAAATCTAATTCATTAATTAACCGCGATACCACGCCGACGGCTAATAACGAGCTACCACCTAAAGCAAAAAAATCATCATGAATGCCTGTTTGTGGCAATCGTAAAACATCCTGCCACATATTTGCCAAGGCTTTCTCAAGTTGATTTCTTGGTGCTACAAAACCTGATGAGCGCGCAACCTCGCTATTAGATGGGTCTGGTAAGGCCTTCCGGTCTATTTTTCCATTGGTGGTTTTAGGAAATATTTTTAACAAGATAAAACGCGCGGGCACCATATAAGCAGGCAAGTTTTGTTTTAGATAATCACTTAACTGCTCTAAGTTAATGTTATTTTTACCCTGCGCGATATAAGCAATCAATGCTTTCTTGCCATCCACTTCGTCGTAATTAACCAATGATTCAAGTGCTTCAGGATATTGGTTAATGGCAACTTCTATTTCACCAGGTTCTATACGGTAAGAGCCTAACTTTATTTGATGATCAATTCGTCCTGCAAATTCAATATCGCCATTCTCACGCCAACGCGCTAGATCACCCGTTTTATACATTCGCTCTGTTGTATCAGCTCTTTTTAAGGTCACAAACACACCGGCATTTAACTCTGGGCGGTTTAAATAGCCGCGTGCCAAGGCGGGACCACCTATCAATAACTGCCCAGTCTCACCAATAGGTAGGTCATTATTATCGTCATCGACAATAATTGCCGTATAACGCTTCAAAGGTTTACCAATCGGCATATTATCTTCAGAAAAATCATCGCTTGGTATAAAAACAGATGCGCTTACCGTTGCCTCTGTTGGTCCGTAAGCATTACACCATAAGACCTCTGCTGCTGTTTTTTTGCAAAGCTTTCTCCAATGCTGATAATGTAAGGTTGAAACTTTCTCCCCTGTTACCACCATCAGCCTCAAAGAGGCAGGAATAGTGTCATCAGCAGCCAACATTAAATCAACCCATTCATGCCAATAGGCGGTTGCAATATGTACAGCAGTGATTTGGTAATCATTAATAATGGTTGATAGCTCATTAAGGCTATCACTGCGTGTTGACGGGCGAATAACAACGGCACCACCGCTTAACAACGGGGGGAAAATCTCCTCAATTGCGATATCAAAATTGATCGTTGAAAATTGCAAGGTGCGGTCTGTATCTACAACCTTATAGACTTCAATATCGGCAAAACAATAGGTTGCCAATGCGGCATGTTCTATCTGAACGCCTTTAGGCTTACCGGTACTCCCTGAGGTGTACATAATATAGGCAAGGTCATTTGGTTTTATGTCGCACTCAGTATGAGCTTGTTTCTTTGCGTTTTCATTACAGCCAGCTAAAGGCGCATAACAATCCAGCCAAGTTAATGTTGTATCTTTAATACTTTCTTGCAAACGTTGTTGATGCTCAGGTTGTGCGATAATTGTCGCAATCTGTGCGTCATCAATCATGTAAGCAATACGGTCAGCTGGATATTCAGGATCAAGCGGAACAAATGCTGCGCCCGACTTTAAAACCCCAAGCATGGCAGCGATTGCTTCAGGCGACTTGTCGATACAAATACCAATACAAGCTTGCTGTGTTTGATTATCAGATTGTTGTAATAATACGGCTTGACTAAACGCATCTGAAAGCTGATTTAGCTGTTGATAAGTATAGATTTTATCTTCAAATACCAGTGCTGTATTATTGGGTGTTTTTGCCAACTGGCGGGCAAACAAAACCGGAAAAGCAATTAGCTCTTCTGAGTGCAAATTATGAGTGAATTCATTCACGGCTATTGATTTGTGACTAGGGGCTAGCGAGTTTTCATTCGGATTCATTTCCTTTTATCCAGCTCGATACGTTGGGTGCAAGCTTCTAAGAAGCATTGTCTAAGATATGGTGTACCGCTTTTTCAAAAATTATAAGCCCTTGCTCAAGCGTATCAATATCAATTGTCAATGCTGCCATTATTTTTAGTACTTCGTCATCGGCACCTGAAGATTCAACTAATAAGCCCTGATTAAATGCTTCATTAATAATCAATCTAGCTACTTTACCAGAACCCATATCCAAGCCCCATACCATGCCAAGACCTCGATAACTCAGACCTTTTTGTGGATACTTTTCAAGTATGTGCTTCAAACGACTTTGAATCATTAAACTGCGTGTAAAGATAGCGTCCTCAAAGTCTTCATTCCAATGCTCTAGCACGGCTTTACCTGCGACAAATGCCAAGTTATTACCACGAAAAGTGCCGGTATGCTCGCCAGGTTTCCACAGATCTTCTTCAGGTTTAATTAAATTAATTGAAAAAGGTAAGCCCCCACCAATTGATTTTGATAAACAAACAATATCAGGGTTGATGCCTGAATGTTCAAAACTGAAAAACTTGCCTGTACGGCCATTGCCCATTTGAATATCATCAACTATCAACAAAATGTCATGCTTTTTACAAATAGCTTCAATATTTTTCAACCACTTATTTCGAGCGACATTAATCCCACCCTCACCTTGAATGGTTTCCAAAATAATCGCTGCAGGAATTGGGATACCACTGCTTTGATCGTCAAGCACTTTTGCTAAATATTCACTGGTATCAACATCATCCCCCATGTAACCATCATACGGTAGGTGCGTTACATTACTACGTGAACCATAATGCTCATCATGGTAGTACGCATTGGCAGTAACGGCTAAAGCACCTAAAGTATGACCATGGTAGGCATGACTAAACGCTATTATGTGGGAACGTTTTTTTGATTTTCGTGCCAACTTAATGGCTGCTTCAACTGCATTGGTACCCGTTGGGCCAGTAAATTGAATTTTATATTCAAGATTGCGTGGTTTCAAAATAATATCTTCAAACGCGCGTAAGAATTCAACCTTCGCTTTTGTAGCAGCATCCAGTGAATGTTGTATACCGTCATTTGAAATATAATCAAGTAATGCTAACTTGGCTTTAGGATTATTATGTCCATAATTTAAAGTACCTGCACCGCAAAAAAAATCGATATACTTTTTACCATCGGTATCAATGAGTGTTGAGCCTTTGGCTACATCAAACACGGTGGGAAATAAACGAACATATCCCCTAACCTCTGATTCCAAACGGGCAATATCATCTTTTTCTTGAGATGAATCAGAGTTTATACTTTTAGTTATTTTTACAGCACTAGTTGTCACAACGATATCCCAGATTAAAAAAATTATGGTATACAAATAATAAAACTTTTTTGATCATTTTTTAAACAGTTACAGATAAAACCTAAAAGTTAATGGACTAAAGGAAGGTCATCAGAAGTACAACCATTCAATAATATCCGAAGCATGTTCAATCACTCCATTTGCCTGCCATTCTGTTGGTTTTTGTTGTGCATCAATATAACCGTAACTAGCAATTAAGGTTTTCATATTAGCACTATTTCCCGCCTCAATATCACGTTCAGCATCCCCCACATAAATACAATCTGTTGCTAAAACCTTACACTGACTTGCGGCCAAGTATAACGGTGCAGGATCAGGCTTTCGCTGAGGAATAGTATCACCTGAAATCACACTACAGGCGCGTTTATCAAGCCCAAGTTGTTGTAATAATGGGTCAGTTAAAAAACCTGGCTTATTCGTTACAACTCCCCAAGGGATGCCTTGTTGTTCAATAAAACGTAATGTCTCTTCCATTCCGTCAAATAATTTTGTATCCACACACAGGTTTTTCTCGTATAAAGCCAAGAAACGTAATCGGCGTTGTTCAAACTGGTCTTTTTCTTGCTGGCTATTTCCCGCAGCACCAAAGCCTAGTGTTACCATTGCGACTGAACCGTGTGAGACAAAATCTCTACAATGTTCATAGGATAGAGGTTTTTCCCCCTCTTCCTCCAGCAGTTTATTTAAAGCATTGGTCATATCAGGCGCGGTATCGAGTAATGTACCATCAAGATCAAACAGAACTAAGCCGATTGCTGAACCATTTTTACTCTGACTGTCTATTTTTATAGCCATTGTTAACTTTAACCCTTTAAAATTTTGAGGTAGTGTCCGTGAAACCACGTTTTTTATCAAATAAAATAATCATGATTTTTGTCTCATTATTTATGTTATTCACGAGTCATTCTACTATGGCATTTACAGATATTGATGGAAAACCTGCCACGATTGAGTCTTTTATTGATAAGGACAAGTGGACGGTGGTAGAGGTCTGGTCAAGTGATTGTCATGTGTGCAGGCAACATATGCCGAGCATGGTTAAATTTAATGGGAAACTTAAAAACACCCAAATATTAGGCATCACCTTAGATGGTATTGATGAAAAAGATGGCTACGACAATGCTGAAGAATTTATTATGGAATTTGGTATTAAGTTTCCTAACCTTGTTACTAACGCCATAGAAATGAACATTTGGATGCAACAAAACAGCCCCGAAGGATTAATTGGCACACCGACCTTTATGATTTTTGCACCCAAAGGTAAGTTAGTCGCTATGCAAGCAGGCCCTGTTGGAGTTGACCAAATTGAGAGGATCATTACTAGCCGATCTAAAACACCGAAGCCAAGATCAAAAGTTGTAAAAAAATAAAAACACCATAGCCAGCCAATAAGTATTCTGCTAACCTTGCCCAACTTGTCGGGGTGTCTGTGCATTTAAACGAATAAATACAGGCTGAGATTTCTAGGTTAATACCTAACACCCGTTGCACCTGATACGGTTCATACCGTCGTAGGGAACAAGCGAAAAAGCTCATTTTCACACACTACTGTTGGCGTGTTTAAGGAGTAATTTCTCGACAGGTACCTATTCTAAACGACCTGTTGGAGAAGTTATGTCAGTTACCTCAAGTTCTATCCCCGCTAGTATCACCACATCCGTAACACGCGAGCCGCTCTCTGGCTCTAAAAAAATCTATGTCGATAATGAAGCAAAAACCTTTAAAGTTGCAATGCGTCATATTGAACTATCTCCCACTTTGTTGCGTGAAAACAGTGATGATTACGAAATTAATGAACCTGTACGAGTCTATGACACCTCAGGGCCTTACACCGACCCTGACATTGAAATTGACTTAAACAAGGGTTTACCTGCTTTTCGTAAGGATTGGATAGAAGCGCGCGGTGACACTGTTCAGCTTGAAAACTTCTCTTCTGATTTTACCCGTGAGCGCTTAGAAGGTGATTTGGATATTGAACCTTTTAAAAACAAGCCAAAGCCTAAAATTGCGGCAGAAGGAAAAAATGTGTCACAAATGCACTATGCCCGCCAAGGCATTATTACTCCAGAAATGGAATATGTAGCAATTCGTGAAAACCTCGGACGTTCCAGCCTTTCGCAAACTGAAGTGGCAGAACTTACTGCAAAAGGCTTACCCAAAGAAATTACCGCTGAGTATGTACGTCAAGAGGTTGCTCGTGGTCGCGCAATTATTCCCTCAAATATTAATCACCCCGAAATGGAGCCAATGATTATTGGGCGTAATTTCTTGGTGAAAATCAATGCCAATATTGGTAACTCTGCGCTCGGCTCTTCAATAGATGAAGAAGTAGAAAAAATGGTTTGGTCAACCCGCTGGGGTGGTGACACAGTAATGGATTTATCAACGGGTAAAAATATTCACGAAACCCGTGAATGGATTATTCGTAACTCACCTGTTCCTATTGGTACCGTTCCTATTTACCAAGCACTCGAGAAAGTAAATGGTATTGCCGAAGACCTGACATGGGAGCTATTTCGCGACACACTGATTGAACAAGCTGAACAAGGTGTTAGTTATTTTACCATTCATGCAGGTGTTCTTTTAGAATATATACCACTTACGGCTAACCGTGTCACAGGTATTGTCTCACGCGGCGGATCTATCATGGCGAAATGGTGTTTAGCGCACCATCAGGAAAGCTTTCTTTATACCCACTTTGAAGACATCTGTGAAATAATGAAAAAGTACGATGTTGCCTTCTCACTCGGTGATGGTTTACGCCCCGGCTCAATTGCTGATGCCAATGACGAGGCACAACTAGGCGAGCTAAGAACCTTAGGCGAATTAACCCGTAAAGCATGGGCGCACGATGTACAGGTTATTATCGAAGGTCCAGGCCATGTTCCCATGGATAAAATCAAAGAAAACATGGATATGCAATTAGAGCTTTGTGATGAAGCACCTTTTTACACACTTGGCCCGCTGGTTACTGATATTGCACCCGGTTACGATCACATTACCTCTGCCATCGGCGCCGCACAAATCGGTTGGTACGGTACGGCGATGCTATGTTATGTAACACCCAAAGAACACTTGGGCTTACCTGATCGCGATGATGTTAAAACAGGTATTATTACTTACAAAATTTCAGCCCATGCTGCTGATTTAGCTAAAGGACACCCTTCTGCGCAAGCTCGTGATGATGCGATGTCAAAAGCACGCTTTGAATTCCGCTGGGAAGATCAGTTTAATATTGGACTCGATCCCGATACCGCTCGTGCTTATCACGATGCGACCTTACCAAAAGAATCTGCCAAAGTTGCACACTTTTGTTCGATGTGTGGCCCTAAATTTTGCTCGATGAAAATCACCCGTGAAGTGCGTGATCAATACGGTACTGGCTCTGAATACGCTAAAAATAAAACCGCACAACAAGCAGGTATGGAAGAAAAATCAATAGAGTTTGTAAAACTAGGTTCTGAGATTTACAAACCCGAGTTCAAAGAGTCTTAGGCTTAAATGCACGTTGCAATTGTTGGAGCAGGTTTAGTAGGAAGACTATTAGCATGGCGGCTTAATGCCTTAAACCAAGGGATTAAAATCACCCTTATTGATCAACATGACCACAATTATATCGGTACTGGCTTAGTGGCAGCTGCGATGGTAGCGCCTTACACTGAAGCTATTAGTACCGAAGCGGTAACGCAAGAGCTTGGGGTAAAATCTTATCTACTATGGGAACAATGGCTTCCTGAACTGGAAGCACACACTTCTCGCTCTATTAGCTTTAACCAAAAGGGCACAATTGTGGTTTCGCATGCTCAAGATGAGCCTGATTTCCAGCGTTTTAACATTAAAGCAAATGCCATGATTGCAAGCGACAAAATGCAAATCATGAATCAAGCTCAACTTAAAACATTAGAACCACAACTTGCCGATAATTTTAATCACGGTTTATTTTTTAGTGAGGAGGGAGTGATTGATAACCAAGCTCTCTACCCTGTTTTAAATCAATACTTCGAGCAACAAGAAAATATTACCTTAATTGAAAACACCAAAATAGATAACATCAATAACAATGGTACGCTTAAACATTTTGACCAAACCTTTGATACGGTGTTTGATTGTCGGGGTAATGGCGCGAGCGAAGATTTAAAAGACTTTCGCTCGGTGCGTGGTGAAGTGGCGCGCGTCTCTGCACCTGAAGTTAGCATCAGCCGAGCAGTGCGTTTGATTCATCCACGCTACCCACTGTATATCGCACCACGTAAAAACCACGAATACATTATCGGCGCGACCCAAATAGAAAGTGATGATAAACAACCTGTCACTGTGCGTTCTAGTTTAGAACTCTTATCCGCCCTTTATAGCCTGCATCAAGGGTTTTCTGAAGCTCATATAATAGACTTACGCGTCGGTCTACGCCCTACTTTCGTCAATAACCAACCGCGCATTGAATATGATAATAAACTCATTCGTATCAATGGCTTATATCGGCACGGTTATTTATTTACACCAGCCATCATCAACGACTTAATTGAGACCTTACTATGATTCAAGTCAGCATTAATAACCAGCTTGAAGCACTGGATACGCACTGCACCGTGCTCAAAGCATTGGAGATATTAGGTTATCAAAAAACAAATATGCTAGGCGTAGCAATTAATCAAACTTATATCCCAAAAGATCAGTGGGCTGAAACAGAGCTGAATGATCAAGATAAGATTGATATTCTTAATCCTGTAAGCGGAGGGTAAACATGAGTGATTCATGGGATGTTTATGGTGTTGAACTAACAAGCCGATTTTTTATTGGTTCAGCACTCTACCCTTCACCTGAAATAATGCAACAAGCGATTATTGCATCAAAAGCAGATGTCATCACCTTGTCACTGCGTCGCCAATCTCCAGAAAACAAAGGTGGTGAACAGTTCTGGGACTTTATTAAAAACCTAGGCTGCCATTTACTGCCCAATACCGCAGGTTGCCACAGCCCCAAAGAAGCCATCGCCATTGCCGAAATGTCACGTGATATTTTTCAAACCGATTGGATAAAGCTCGAAGTTATTGGCGATGACTACAATTTACAACCCGACCCGTTTGGGCTTTTAGAGGCCACAGAAGCACTCATAAAAAGAGGCTTTAAAGTCTTCCCCTATTCAACCGATGATTTAGTCTTATGCCAGCGCTTACAAGACTTAGGCTGTGAAGTAATTATGCCCTGGGGGTCACCCATTGGTACAGCCAAGGGGCTAATGAACCCCTATGCCTTAGAGACTATTCGCCAACGCTTGCCAGATGTGAATTTGTTAGTCGATGCAGGCATCGGCAAGCCCTCTGATGCGTGTCAAGCAATGGAACTAGGCTTTAATGGGGTGCTACTTAATACCGCCGTTGCTGAGGCAGTTGACCCCGTCACAATGGCTGATGCTTTTGCTAAATCGATTGAGGCAGGTCGCTACGCCTATCAAAGTGGTATTATGCCAGCACGCGAATCAGCCAGCCCTAGTACACCAACCATTGGTACACCATTTTGGCATCAAAACTAACAGCAGTCATTTTATATGAGTAACATATTATTAATTGGTGGCACCGACCCAAGTGGTGCAGGTTTACAAACAGACTGGAAAGTGGCAAACACCCTAGAAGTAAGTGCACATAGCGTAGTCACAGCAGTAACAGCACAGAATAATTCAGGTGTACAAAGTGATGGCGTGTTGCCTTACGCACAAGTAAAAGCACAGTTTGATGCATTAAAAGGGCTTACATTTTCAGCAATAAAAATTGGTATGCTTGGGAATGAGCAAGTTGTAAAAGCAGTGGCTAACTATCTTGAGAAAAATGCCAATGATACTCCAGTAATCCTTGATCCGGTTCTCTCTTCAAGTTCAGGAGGCAAACTTTTAAGCTATACAGGGCAGCGTTTAATGCTTTCAAAACTGTTGCCTCATGTGACCTTACTAACACCAAATTTAGATGAGATATCCACCTTAAGCAAACTACCTTGCAATCACTCAGAAGAGATTAGTCGCGCTACTCAAATACTATTTGAGCTTGGAATAAAGTCTGCCCTAGTCAAAGGTGGACATACAATAAGTAATAAGCAAACAGAAAGCAGCATTGATACATTTATAAGTCCTTCAACGACCTTTTATTTTGTCGGCAAACGTTGGCCTGATAAAAACAATGTGCGTGGCACTGGCTGTGTACTCGCCACAGCAATAGCATGTTATTTAGCTCTAGGATATCTCTTAATTGATTCCATTGTGCTAGCTAAAGCACTCGTCAGCCAAGGGATAAATGATGCGATTGTTGATTACAGTAATAACGCTGCTAACAATAAATCAAACATCTACCACTTTCACTTTACAAATAACAGTTCTGGCAAAAACTTCGACTTATGCCACCTACCTCGGTTATGTTTAACCCCTGATGAACACTACCCAAAGTTTAGCCCTTGCGACACGCTAACCCTGGGCATCTATCCCGTCATTGATTCCGTAGAATGGCTAAAAAAATTAGTTCCACTTGGTATAAAAACCATTCAATTACGCATCAAAGACAAACAAGACAACGAAGTAGAAACTGACATCATTGAAGCTATAGCTTTTTGTAGAGCACACAATGTTAGACTTTTTATTAATGACTATTGGAAACTCGCCATAAAGCACCGAGCCTATGGCATTCATCTAGGACAAGAAGATATTGCCACCGCTGATCTTACCGCAGTAGCAAACGCTGGTTGTCGCTTAGGCTTATCCACGCACAGCTACGCCGAAGTTGCCAGAACACTAACTATAAAACCCAGCTACATTGCCCTCGGACCCATTTTTGAAACCACCAGTAAAGACATGCCCTGGATACCACAAGGTGTTGATGCGGTTGCACATTGGGTAAAACTATTAGGAGAGAATTACCCACTAGTTGCCATTGGTGGTATAAATTTTGAACGCGCCACCGCGCTAAAGGAAACCGGAGTTGGTTCGGTAGCAATGATTTCAGCGATCACTGAAGCGCCAGATTATAAAAAAGCAACACAGGACTTAATAACACTTTGGGATTCAGAAAATTAACAGCGAAAAAAAAGGGGGGTCTTACCATTAAACCAACAACATGAAGATTAGCACCCGATTTAAGGAACCTCTGAACAACCTAGTTGAGTTCTGTGAATTTACAAGGCATCAAGTCCTAGGCGTATTTTTTGAGAATGGTCGCTCCCTTCACAAAAAATCACAACAACGGAATTGATGCCTTGTAAGCTCACCCTTTGGGGCTTAGCCAAGTTTCCAATTTCTTCGTTATTGATTTTAACCATAGAATGACTATGCTTAAAATCAATGTCTCGAACTTGAAAACTTGGCGTTGCCAGAACTCAACTAGGTTATTCAGAGGTTCCTTAAATAAGCCTTTTTACCTTCATGCTCTTCATGGCAAAATACTAATGTCTCTTAGAGCAGACAGTCTAAATCTGTTGCATCATACCCACCATTACGATTGACAACATATAAAACATTCCCGCCCATATCAACACATGCAAGCCTATCCCAAGCCATATCGCCCATTGATTATAACCCCCTACTTCACGTAACGCTTTAAGCTGATCATCTTCATCAGCAAAGTTCATTTCCACCTGCGCTTTGACATTTTTATAACGCTTGTAAACCAAGTACGGTAAAACGCCACCCGTGGCAATCCAAGCAACTAAGCCTGCAAAAGGAATCATCCCTACAACCGCAAATACCACAAAGAATATCAACGCTTCCAGATAGAGCTTACGGTAAAGTAAATAAAATACTCCACCAAACATCGCCCACCATGACCAATGCCATGCAAATTTGTCTACCCCTGCCGCTGAGTACTTCGCGAATCCTTTTTGGTAAAAGTCATTTGATTGTTCTTTATCAATGTAAGCCTCAATGGCCTTTGATTCTTTTTGCATGATGTTCTCCTAATATTTGTGTTATTCGTACTATACTAGTATTAAACCTGAATTCGTGACTTCAATGCAGATAGCAGGGCGTAAGATATTGGTTTAGCACGGGATTCTAAAAAATCTTAGCTTCACCCCTTAGGTTAAGCGGGTATTTTATAAACCCGTGATGAATCAATAGCTTACATACAGCTCCGTAGTGAAGTCACTGATTCAGGTTAAACAGAAAATAACTGGGTGAGATCTCAACGTACAAGACTATCATGAACGGACTCGAAGCAAAAAATATTCAATGCCCCTATTGCTGGGAGGTGATTGAAATTACCGTAGATTGTTCTGTGACTTCGCAAGAATACGTCGAGGACTGCGAGGTGTGTTGTCGCCCGATTGTAATGAAGGTTGAGGTTTTAGCAACGGGTCTACCAGAGGTTCTTGTCGAACGAGAAAGCTAATGAGAAGTATAAACTTGAGCTAATAAGCAGAAAACTTATAACTTCACACGCATCTGGTTAGCCCTAAGCGTATTTCTGCCTTGTAAACTCGACCGCTTTTTGCAAACGTTGCAAGCTTCGCTGTTGACCGATTAGCGCCATCGTAATATCCAATGAGGGCGACATTCCACTACCCGTGACCGCTACACGAAGTGCTGGACCCACTTTGCCCATACCTAATTCTAACTCTTCACATGTCGCATTAATTTCTGCTTGGATATTTGCAGCATTCCAATCACTTACCTTAGAAAACTTATCCAGCAAGTTTTGCAAAATATCAGGCGTTGCTGTTTTAAAGTGTTTTTTGCTGGCTTTTTCATCATACTCAGAAAAGTCTTCGTAATAATACCCGATAGATGCTGCCAGCTCTTTTAGCGTTTTCGCACGGTCTCGGTGCGCTTCAATCACATCATGCAACGCGGGGCCATTACTCACATCTAAATCTTGATCATCCAAATGCCATTGTAAATGCTCTGTAATCTCGACTGCAGGCAGTGTTTTGATATATTGCTCATTAACCCAAAGTAACTTTTTAGTATTAAAGGTTGATGGCGCACCATTGACGTTTTCGATCTTAAATAACGAAATCATTTCATCACGGCTAAAAATTTCCTGATCTTCATGTGACCAGCCTAGGCGTAATAAATAATTCAAAAGAGCTTGCGGAAAATAACCTTCATCACGGTATTGCATCACACTAACCGCTCCATGACGCTTGGATAAACGTTTGCCATCACCGCCCAAAATCATCGGCGCATGTGCAAACTGCGGCAACTCAGCTCCCAGCGCTTTCATCATATTGATTTGACGTGGCGTGTTATTGATATGGTCGTCCCCCCGAATCACGTGGGTGACTCCCATATCTAAATCATCAACTACCACAGTTAAGTTATAGGTTGGAGTTCCATCAGACCGAGCAATGATTAAATCGTCCAGCTCACGGTTATTAATCGTTATTTGACCTTTGATTAGATCATCAATAAGCACATCACCGTCGACAGGGTTACGAAATCGAATGACCGACTCAATATCGTTTCCATTATGCCCTGCATCTCGGCATTTACCGTTATAACGTGGCTTCTCTTTATTCGCACGTTGTGCTTCGCGCATTGCATCTAATTCATCACGCGTACACTCACAATGATAAGCATCACCCTGCTCCAATAACTGATTAATCACTTCGGTATAACGATCAAAACGGTCTGTTTGAAAAATTGGTCCTTCATCGTAGTCTAGCCCAATCCAATCCATCCCTTCAATAATTGCATCGACTGATTCTTGGGTTGATCGCTCACGATCCGTGTCTTCGATTCTTAAAATAAAGTTACCTTTATTTTGGCGTGCATGAAGCCAAGAATAAAGCGCAGTACGAACACCACCTATGTGGAGGTAACCTGTGGGACTTGGAGCAAAACGAGTTTTAACAGTCATGATAATTATCATCTAAAACAAAAAAAGAAATTTAACACAGACTACTGTGTATTTCTTCAGAAAATAAACTTACAGGCACAAAAAAACCTCGTTAAAACGAGGCTTTTTACTTCAAACCTGAATCCGTGACTTCAATACGGATCACAGGGCGTAAAATATTGGTTTAGCACGAGATTTTAAAAAATCTTTGCTTCACACATAGGTTAAGCAGGTCTTTTTTAAACTCGCGATGAATCAATAGCTTGCGTACTGTACCGTAGTGAAGTCACTGATTCAGGTTCAAACAAACACTGCTAAAAATCTATAGATTCCTAGGAGCTTGTCCGAGAACTAAAAAACTACTGCAAAATCCACAGACATCATAATTTGAGCTTATCAAAATCGCTAAATAGCCGTACTATATCGCCTTTTTCGATAATCACAACTTATGATAATTCTGTAATTTCGCTACGGTCTTAGTTTTCAAACAAGCTCCTAGTAGTTCATTCTTATATTAAAAATGAAACGACCTTCATCATCAACACCAAGACCAGCAGACATTTCTCTATTGAAATGGTAACGACTACCAGCTGTGATACTAGTTTCTGACACTCCAGCTTCATTAGCCTTCAAAGAATCTTTAAACATTATAGAGATTTCACCTTCAAAGTCATTGGTAAAATCATGCCTAAGACCTGCTGTCAAAGCATAACCAATATCATACGCATTATTTTTTACGAGTCTGACTGAAGCTAAGCCATCTGTGCCAGCCCTAAGTGATTTATGATAGCCAATACCAGCTTGCATCTCTCTTGCAACGCGGTTAGTGGTAAAAGAAGCAACAGCATTTAATTTTGGGTTCTTTAAATTATAAGAACCGATTAGTGCCATATTACCTTCACCACCGATATCAGTGCTACCACCTTTCACGCCATAGGACACTTCTGCAAAATCATAGCTAAACTGAGAGGCGTTTGCAGATAGTGTAAAGCCAATCCCTGCTGTCAAGATCATCACTGATAGTGTTTTATTCATCGTTAATACCTTAATAAAATAGTTAATTATTATATCGCTTAAAAATATCCCCTAACTCTCTGAAAGTGTACGTAAATCCTTTTACAATACTTAATACAATCGGACGAGTGGCTTTATTTCTATTTCTATTGGAATTCCAGTTGAAACAAGTTGTCAGTTTACCTATCATTATGCGCCTATGTCAAACCCTACCCACGATAAGATTGATTTACGCTGATGCGAATAAATGCGATTAAGTAAAATAAAAACAGCTGGCTTCAAATCCTTTGTAGACCCTACTACCATTGACTTACGCAGTAATTTAACGGGCATTATCGGGCCGAATGGTTGTGGTAAATCAAACACCATTGATGCAGTACGCTGGGTAATGGGCGAAAGCTCTGCGAAGCATTTACGAGGTGCTTCGATGGATGATGTTATTTTTAACGGCTCTTCCTCACGTAAGGCCATTGGCCAAGCATCGGTTGAACTGTTATTCGATAATAGTGATGGTGGCTTAGGTGGTGAGTACGCTAAGTTTTCTGAAATCGCCATTAAACGTCTAGTTTCTCGGGATGGCCAATCAAAATATTTTTTAAATGGCTCGCGCTGTAGGCGTCGTGACATTACCGATATATTTCTCGGTACGGGTTTAGGTCCTCGCAGTTACGCGATTATTGAACAGGGGATGATTTCACGTTTGATTGAAGCCAAGCCTGAAGAATTACGTAACACCATTGAAGAAGCTGCGGGCATATCTAAATACAAAGAACGTCGCCGCGAGACTGAAACACGCATTAAACACACACGCGAGAACCTAGAACGGCTCAGTGATTTACGTGAAGAGATGGAAAAGCAGCTAGCGCATTTAAAGCGTCAATCAAAAGCGGCAGAAAAGTATAAAATATTTAAAGAAACCGAGCGCCGCCTCAATGCGGAATTAATACTTTTACGACTTAACAACGTTCAACAAGACATTATTGCTCGACAAGACATTATTAATAAAAACGCCACAACACACCAAGCACAATTATCACAGCAGCGCTCGTTAGAAAATCAAATAGAATCTCAACGCGAGGCACATTCGTCAGCCAATAATGCCTTCAACAAAGTTCAAGCGAATTTTTATCAAATAGGCTCCGAAATCTCACGTTTAGAACAGTCTTTACAACATCAAAAAGAACTCGAAAAACGTTTACAAACTGACTTAGAACAGATTGATATTGAGATAAAAGAGAACCAAAAAGATGCTGACGAAGATAAACAACAACTTGAAACAGCGACACAAGCACTTACTAAAAAAGAACCACTGCTAGCAAATGAAAGTAAAGAACTTGAAACGCAAATCACCTTATTAGACAAAAACGAACAAGCTCTCGCTGAGTGGCAAAAGAAATGGATGGACTTCCAACAACGGCTAGCTAAACCCACACAAAAAGCTCAAGTTGAACGTGCTCGTATGGAGCAATTTGAAAGCCAAATATCACAGATCATAAGCCGCCTAAGTAAACTTCAAAGTGAGCAGGGGCTATTTAATAGTGATGCTGTTAACAAAGATCTCAAAGAGCAACGCAAGCTCTTAGAGGCTACACAGCAAAAACACCAGCAAGCCAAGCAACAGTTTGAAAAAGGGAAATCTGAACTAGAAGCACAAAAAAATACGCTAACAGAACTACAGCAAGAACAACAAGAAATTCATTCTCAACTACAAGTGCTAACAGGAAAACTGTCTTCCCTTGATGTTCTACAAAAAGCTGAACACCAAAAGCTCACAGGCAAATCAGCAAAAGCCTACATAAATTGGTTACAACAAAACAACCTTAACGAAGCTCCGCGACTATCAGAGACCATCAACGTAAAATCTGGTTGGGAGACTGCGTTAGAGGCTGTTTTAGGCAATTTACTTAATTCATTACAACTAAATTCGTATCAACAACTAGATGACTTGATCAATAACTTATCAGAACAAACAAGCAATTTCTCAAGTGCATTTTTCATCAACTCTACTGATAAGAGTGCGTCTTATGATAAAAGCTCACTTGCGTCACAAATTATTGCCCCAAAGGCATTACAAGATCTAGTGAGTCACATTTATTGTGCGGATACGCTTAAAGATGCACTCAGCAGACAAACATCACTTAAAAAAAGGGAATGTTTAGTGACTCAAGAGGGTGTCATCCTAGGTAATAATTGGCTCACCTCCCCTGCTTCTTTAAACAACAAAAAGACAGATGGCGTCCTTGTCCGTCAGAAGCAAATTGATGCTACCACTACTGAAATAAAAAACTTAAAAAGTAAACTCGTAGCAATTGAAAAACGTATTGATGTATTACGCGATGAACAAAGTACATTAGAAAAGTCACAAGCTGAACAGCAATCAAACTTAAATAACTTACACCGTGAAGAATCTCAAGCACAGGCGGTAATTCACGCCACGTCAAACAGAATCAAACAAATTAAAGATAATCAGCAACGTGTTTTACTCGAAATAGCAGACTTAGAGAGCAGGCATATTGCTGAGCAAAAGGCGCATAAATCAGCAACTCATTTACGCAATAGCGCTTTAAGCTTACTTGATTCTTTAGAAAAAGAAAAACTGAGTCTCGAAGGCAAAGACACGCCTTTACTTAATAATCTCAACCAAAGTCGTCAAGCAGTACAGCAAAAACAACAAAAAATACAAACCTTGCAAATAGAAGTTCAGTCACTAAGAGCAACACAACAAAGCGCCCAACAACAACTTAATCGCTATGATGAACGCCTCATGAGATTAAAAACAAGAAAACAAAAACTCCTTGAAACGAATAAGCAAGCAGAATCAGAAAGTGATCAACATAAGTTAAATCAACAGCTCACTGAGGCTTTAGAAAAAAGAAAAGCCACAGAAGAAGAACTAAAGCAAGCACGAGAGTCCTTATCAAGCATTGACAATCAAGTAAGGGAGCTAGAGCAGAAAAAGCACCGAGCAGAAACAGAAGTAGAAAAATACCGCACTTTATTAGAGTCACTCAAATTAGAATGGCAAGAAGTCAGTGTTCGAGAAGAAACCTTACGTGAGCAATTTGCAGACACAGATTTTGATGAAAACGAATTACAACAGACAATGCAAGCAGATATTAACTTACAAAAGCAGCAAATGGCTTTAACTGACATTCAAGCGAAAGTTGCACGTCTCGGCGCAATCAACCTTGCTGCAATTGATGAGTTTAAAACGCAAAGTGAGCGTAAAATCTACCTTGACCAGCAAGATGCAGACCTCATGGAAGCATTAGAGACCTTAGAATCTGCCATTGCCAAAATTGACCGAGATACCCGCAGTCGCTTTAAAGACACGTTTGAAAAAGTTAACACGCGTATCCAAGAAATGTTTCCACAGTTATTTGGAGGTGGTAAAGCACATCTAGAGTTAACAGGGGATGACCTTCTCACCACGGGCATTGCTATTATGGCGCAACCACCTGGCAAACGTCTATCTAGCATCCATCTCATGTCTGGTGGTGAGAAAGCATTAACAGCTGTCGCTCTTGTATTTGCAATATTCGAGCTAAACCCTGCACCATTTTGTATGTTGGATGAAGTTGATGCGCCACTAGATGAAGCTAATGTAGGTCGGTTTTGTGAATTAGTACGAAAAATGTCAGATCGTGTACAATTTATCTTTATTACACATAGTAAAACTACCATGGAGCTTGCAGATAATTTAGTGGGGGTTACCATGCGTGAGCCAGGTGTATCTCGCCTAGTCAGTGTTGATATCAACCAGGCCGCGCAGATGGTGCAAGAATAAAAACTTAGCTTCGTCCTTAGACTAAACAAGACATTTTTCAAACTTCAATGAATCAATTACTTAAGGAATGAACATGAATACTAGCAGCCTACTTATTACACTCGTTGGAATCATCGTTATTATTGGGCTTTATCTCATGAGCCGCCTAGCTCTCAGTAAGCAGCCACAAATCCAAAAAGTTAATATTCCTACTTTAAAAAATGATGATGGTAGTAAATTTAGCTCTATTCTTGAAGATATAGCAGCGCAAGATGGCTCAACACCTAAATCTGTGCCGTTAAATAAAGTAACGATTACGAATACCACTGAAACTAAAAATATTAAAGATAACAACCCCCATCAAATAATATTATTTATATCAGCAGACGACGAAAATGGACTTAATGGAAACCTCGTAGAAAAATCCTTACAAAAAAACAAGCTCAAATTGGGGGATAAAGATATTTACCACTACTACTCCGATCATACATCAACAAATAAAAGCTTATTTCGGGTTGCCAACGGAACAGCACCCTGGACTTTAAACACTGATGATTTACACAATAAAAAACTCGCTGGATTATCCCTTTTTATGCTACTGCCTGATCCCGCAAACAGAAAAGAAGCGGTTAACACACTCCTTAAAGTCTCGAAAATTATCGCTACCGACATTAATGGAACACTAAAAAACGACAAACAACAGATACTTACAAGCGAAAACGAAAAAGAGTTACTGTCTTTATAAATTATTTACGCTTGCTCATGTAGCATTCAGCTTTCGGTATTATAATATCCTTCATACCAAAAAATAGTAGCGCCATAAATATTCGCTATTAGAAGGTTAGATTATACTAAATTAATAATAAAAATAATAAAAGGCATACCATGACTTATAGCGACCACGCTTTAAACACTGAAATTCTCGACGCAGATGTCGTCTCTCACAGTACTGACTTAGACTTAGCATTAGATTCTGCAATATCTTCTGCGGAAGAGGTAAACGAAGATAATCTCAGTGACGAATCTACTCACGCATCAAGCAAAACCGAAAAAAAAATAAAAGCACACATTGTTAGAAGAAATGTGGAAGACTATTTGGAACGAAAAGCACTTGAACGTAGTTTAAAAGAAGTCTTTGATGATGATTTTATTCTCGACTGAGGTTATAAGAGACCTTTGCGCGAAGCAGATGACTAGTAAAAATAGTTGGAATTTCACTGCTTTTCATTGAAAACTCGCTAATAACTAGTTATTAGCTTCATTTTCCGCCTCAATCAGTAAAAGTTCACCCAATTTTTCTTTCGCCACCGACTCGTGCAAAGATCTCTATAAATTAAACCTCAGTAATAAAGCGCTAGGGTTATCAGAAAATAAATGCATTTTATCTGACTAAAATTTACTCAGTTAATAAATTCCTTTATTCTTAACGGTTGAGACTCATGCCATAATTTCTTGGACAAACAAGCGTTAATGAACAATAACAATTACATACTTAACCAGCAAAGTGATGATCGGGGTATTATCACTGATAACCAAGGAGTAACGCACAAACTTGCGTTATATGCACTGCTTGGTTTTATCTTCTTGATGCCTTGGGCAGATGGTATCTATGATGGCTTACCTAGAATTTTGGGCATTCTATCTTTTGGTTTAAGTGGTTTATTGCTCGTCACCCGTGGCACTCACACCAATTATTCATATTATCATTTATTTGTCGCTTTATTATGGACTTGGATCATTGTATCCCTAGCATGGTCACCTGATAATGTTTTAGGCAGTGAGCTTGCTGTAACAGGTTTCCAGCTTATGCTTCTTCCTTTCGTGTTTACCTTTGTTATCGATAATAAAAAGAACTTACTACTTGCTTATCAAAGTTATGTAGCAGGTGCTGTTGTAGCTTTTGGGTTTATTTTTAATAATTATCTACATAATGTAACAGAATTTTACGGTCGATATACAATCGCCAATATCGACACTGACTTGATGTCTTACATCCTTGCCCTGGCAATCCCAATGGCTGCTTACCTTGCAAAATCTTACGAAAATAAATTTATGGTATTTTTTAATATTATTGCCATTCCTATCATCATGTACGCCATTTTTTTAACCGGCACGCGAACAGGGTTTATTATAGGAATGCTAGGTATATTTTATTGGTTATTCACCCAACGAAAAGCCTCTTTAAAAATCAAATTGGTCATGTTTATGCTTTTCTTTTTATCCATTAGTGTGGTTCTGACCTTTGCACCTAAAGCTTCGGTAGATCGCGTTTTAAGCGCAGGTTCATCGATTAAGTCTGGAGACTTAAATTACCGAACCGTTATCTGGAAAACTTCAATTCAAGAGTGGAAAAACTCTCCTATCATAGGTACAGGCGTGGGTGGATTATATTCGCAACTCAGTAGAAAGCATGTCAACTATGCTTGGGCTCATAATACCTTTATTCATCTATTAACCGAAAATGGCATTATTGGTGTCACGCTCTATATATTAATGATTATTAGCATCCTGTACTTTATTCTTCGCGCACCTTTTGAAGAAAAGATATTTTTATTATCCTTACTGCTTGTCATGTTAGTCAGTCAAATTGCCTTACATACCCATATTCAAAAAGCCACGTGGTTTAGCTACTCCATGTTATTCATTCACGCTTTTTCTACAGCTAAGCAACGGGTGTAATATGTTATTAAAAAACAGTCTTATTTACGGTTTAGCAAAAGCCATCCCCGCTGTAATGGCTTTTGCGGCTCTATCACTTTATACACATTTACTTAGCCCAGAAGAGTACGGCCTTTATACCCTGCTGTTAACGGGCACTGTCTTTATTCATAATGTCGTATTTGCATGGCTCCCTGCAGGCACGTTACGTTTTTGGACGAGCAAAGATCATGATGAAACGACCTTTTTAACGACCATAGCAATTTCCTATTTCCGTATCTTAACGACTTTGCTAGTTTTAAGTATCCTCGGTGTTCTCTATTATTATGGCAAGGAGCAAGCAACATGGATTATGAATGCCTTTTTGCTGTTGCTAGCGCTGGCTCTTTTCACAATCACACAAAATTTATTTTCGGCTAAAATATTACCCTTAAAATATGCCTATCTCACAATTGGCTATTCAACCTTATCAATCACTATTGGTGGCTTACTTGCGTATCTTGGCTATGGCCCATCTGGGGTTATTACCGGTGTTGCACTAGGAACTTTATTACCCGCTCTGTTTATGTTTAAGCAAACATGGTCTTCTTATAATAAGCCCACTTATAGTAAAGCACTGTTAAAAAAGCTACTTATCTATGGTCTGCCTATAGCGAGCGCTAACTTACTTGAAGAATTAACAAAAGTTTCTGATCGCTTCATGCTAGCTGGCATGCAAGATAAAGCACAAGCTGGGTTGTATGCGGTAGGTTACGATTTGTCTGGCAGTTCCATTTTAATGATTATGGCAGTGATCAATTTAGCCGCCTACCCCGTTATTATAAAGTTACTTGAAGAGGGTAAAACTCAAGAATCGAATGATTATTTTAGGCAATACACTATCGCATTATTAGCCATTTCAATTCCTGCTGTGGTGGGCTTAAATTTGGTTGGACCAGATTTAATTTACCTATTAATTGATGAACGATTCCAAGAGTCCGTCATTTTCTTATTGCCTTGGGTCACAAGTGCAATATTTTTAATGGGGTTACAAGTTTTTTACTTTGACCTAGCCTTCCAACTGGGTGATCACACCATGGGCATCGCCAAAATTGGGGTAGTAATTGCTGCTGTCAATATAGGCTTGAACTACTGGTTAATTCCTATTATGGGTATTCAAGGTGCTGCTATTGCCACACTTAGCTCATTCATGGTGGGCAGTATTCTAAGCGCTACTTTTGGACGAAAGTATTACAGATTACCTGTACCTTATAAATCCTTTGCAAAAATTATTATCGCCACACTAGTGATGGCATTTTGTTTATGGTGGGTTAAAGACCTACGTGGTTGGGGTTGGCTCATTCTACAACTTACCGTTGGTATATCGAGTTACTTGGTAACAATCATTGCATTCAACTTACTGGATATTCGCAATCAGATTAAACAACACATTTCTTCATAGTTCAGGGCCGTTACCGTCGATTTAAGATATTTAACTTTTGCCACTCTCGACTTGAGAGACTTCTAAAATCCAAAAATATTGATTAAATAATTTACGTACATCTTATTCACACGTACAATGCGCGCTTTATGCCTAGCCCAATAATAGTAACCCTTTCAAGGCGAAGGTAATTATCAACAATTCTTGGAGTACTCTAGCATGGCTATTGAACGCACTATTTCTATCATTAAACCAGACGCAGTAGGCAAAAGTGTTATCGGTGAAATTTATTCACGCTTTGAAAAAGGTGGCTTAAACATAATCGCTGCAAAGATGAAACATCTCTCTAAAGCGGATGCTGAAGGCTTTTACGCAATTCATAAAGATCGCCCTTTCTTTGCTGACTTGGTTGAATTTATGACCTCCGGGCCTGTTATTATTCAATTATTAGAAGGTGAAAATGCAGTGGCTAAGCACCGCGACCTAATGGGTGCAACTAACCCAGCTGAAGCTGATACTGGTACAATTCGCGCTGATTTTGCACAGAGTATTGATGAAAATGCAGTACATGGGTCAGATAGCGCAGAAAATGCTAAGATAGAGATGGATTACTTTTTTAGTGCAGATGAGATTTGCCCTAGAACACGTTAATCGTTCCTATTTTTCGTATATCGAAACAAATGGCACAAACAAAAAAAAATCTTCTGGATTACACCCCAGATAAACTAAAGGCTTTTTTCCTAGAAAAAGGAGAAAAGCCTTTTCGTGCCACACAAATTATAAAATGGGTTCACCAGCAAAGCGTCGACAATTTTGATGACATGCTTAATGTTAGCAAAGCGCTACGCCAACAGCTTAGTGAAACCACCGAAATACGTGGCCCTGATGTTGCGATTGATAATATCTCCGATGATGGTACACGCAAGTGGCTGCTACGCTTGGATGATGGCAACTGCATTGAAACGGTCTACATCCCCGAAGATGGCCGTGGCACCTTATGTATTTCATCTCAAGTGGGTTGCGCATTGGATTGCACTTTTTGTTCCACTGCACGGCAAGGCTTTAATCGTAATCTGACCGTCGCTGAAATTATCGGCCAATTATGGTTAGCAAAACGCCTTTTACAACCCAATCCTGAATCAGAAAGAGTTATTTCTAATGTGGTTATGATGGGCATGGGTGAGCCTTTGCTTAACTTTGACAACGTTATTGACGCAATGAAAATTATGCTTGATGACAATGCCTACGGCCTCAGCAAACGCCGTGTCACTTTAAGTACATCAGGCGTGGTACCAGCACTTGATCGCTTGCGTGATCAAGTTGAAGTAAGTTTAGCAATTTCCTTACATGCACCAAACAACGCATTAAGAGACCAACTTGTACCGATTAATCGTAAATACCCCATCGAACAACTACTCGATTCGTGTAAACGTTTTATGCACGGCAAAGCAGCAAGAGAACGCCTCACCATTGAATATGTCATGCTACATGATATAAACGATTCAGATGAGATTGCACATGAACTTGCAGTGGTATTAAAGGATGTACCTGCAAAGGTTAATTTGATACCATTCAACCCATTTCCTGAAACCCGTTATAAACGATCTTCTAATAATAGAATACATCGATTTAGAGATATATTGGTAGAAGCGGGGCTAACAGTCATCACACGTAAAACGCGTGGTGAAGACATTGATGCAGCTTGTGGACAACTTGCAGGAAAGATTAGTGACCGTAGTCGTAGAGAGATACACTTTGCTCGTATTGAAAAAAATATTGTAAAAACTTAAAATAAACCATTGAAAAGGGGACATTCAATGAAACACAATACCATTACAACGTTAGTCGGTGGCCTTCTAGCACTAAGCTTAAGCAGTTGTTCGCTCAATGAAGGCGAAGTAAAAGCCGCTAACTATAATGCTGATTTAGGTGTTCGTTATTTACAGAAAGGCCGTCTAAAACTAGCTAATGAAAAACTTCTTAAAGCACTGGAGCAAAACCCTCGTTCAGCTAAAACGAATCATTACTACGCTCTTTTACAACAACGCCTTAAACAAAATGCGAAGGCTGGACTATACTTTGCAAAGGCTGCGCAATACGCTCCCAAAGATTCTGAAATCCATAATAACTATGGTCAATATCTGTGTGAAAACAATCGACCTCAGCAAGGGCTTAAGCACTTTGCTATTGCTCTTAATGATCCTCTATACAACACACCAGAATACGCTTACACCAATGCAGGGATCTGTTTACGAAAAATCAATAACACTGCTAAAGCTGAAAGCTATTTCCGTACGGCCTTAAAGAAAAGGCAGTCTTACCCACCTGCTTTATTACAACTTGCCATACTTTATAAAGATAAGCGTAATTATCCCAAAGCACAAGCATTTATGATGCGTTATGAAGGCGTTGGACGATCTTCACCTGAAGCTTTGCAAGCGTGTATTGATATCAATAGTAAAGTCGGATTGGCAGATAAAGCAGGCTCGTGTAGAACAGCACTATTAAGACTTTTTCCAAATAGTAACCAAGCTGAACAAATCAGCAGTGCGTTATAACATAACTAATATAAAAGATGACCGAGATACAAGCTACTAATGTCAAAAGATAAAAACCAAAATCAAATAACTGCACAGCCTGGTGATTTACGCGCCTTGTTACTTCAATACAGAGACAACGCAGGCTTTAGTGCTGAACAAATGGCAACGGCGCTTTGTTTGTCTGACAGCGTCATTACAAATTTAGAAAATGAGGAGTTCCAGCTTCTTGCTGAACCTCCCTATGTACGTGGTTATATTCGTAATTATGCAAAACAAGCTGGTGTTGATAGCACTGAGGCTATTCGTATCTATGAAACTTTACGTGGTGCCAATCCAGATGCCCTAGATTATCATATCAAGGTAGCACCTTCGATGCATAATGCGAAAAAAGGAATTTCCCCTATTTTTTCTCAACTTGCCTTATTATCATTACTTTTAGCAGGCTTTGTTGGGTTATTTATGATTCCTTCGGTAAATCAATGGTTTACCACTATAATGGAGGGATTTTCAAAACAAAACACTGAAGCCCAGAGTAATATTTCCGACAAACCCTCACTTATAGGTACAATGCCTGTTCCTATCCCTCTTAATAAACCAGCTACGCCTAGCCCTCAAGACATTAAAGGCATTGAGGATGATATTAAAAAGGTGAAATTAAATGATCAGGCAACGGTATCAAACAATAAAAATAAAGAAAACACTGATATAAATACCCTGAAAAAGGATGCTTTAAAGCCTTCACCTGAAGCTGATAATAAACCAACAGCTGACGTTACTGCCGGAAAAAATATTAATATAAAAATGATTTTCACCAAAGAAGTATGGATGCGAATCAAAAACAAAAACAATAAAACAGTCTATGAAGGGCAAACAAAATCTGGCCAAGAAAGAAACCTAAACTTGGAAAAGCCACTTACTTTTAGGGTAGGCAATGCACAAGGCTTATCACTTTTTGTCAATGACAAGCCTGTCGATATTAGCCAATATATTAAAGGCAGTATTGCAAACTTTACGTTAAAATAATTTTTTAAGCTAATTTAAGACAATCATGGCAAAAAACCTTCAAGCCGTTAGAGGCATGCGTGACATACTCCCCGAGCAGTCTCCCTCCTGGCAACATATTGAAACGTGTGCTCGCGAACTTTTTAATAGTTACGGCTACAATGAACTTCGCACACCACTTATCGAATCAACCGACTTATTTAAACGTGGCATCGGCGATGCAACAGATATAGTTGAAAAAGAAATGTACACATTTGAAGACCGTAACGGCGATAGCTTAACGCTACGCCCCGAAGGAACGGCTGGATGTGTACGCGCTGCCATGCAACACGGCTTACTGCACAACCAGCAACAACGTATTTGGTATATTGGCCCAATGTTTCGCCACGAGCGACCACAAAAAGGGCGTTACCGTGGATTTTACCAAGCAGGCATAGAAACCTACGGTATTGCATCACCAGATATTGATGCCGAAGTCATCGCAATCGGCGCAAGACTGTGGAAAAAGCTCGGTCTTAAAAATATCCATTTAGAAATTAACTCACTTGGCAGCAATCAAGCCCGTGAGGTATATCGAGACGTTTTAGTAAGCTACTTTAGTCAAAACCAAGAACAGCTAGACGAAGATTCAAAACGCCGACTCCACCAAAATCCACTGCGTATTCTTGATACAAAAAATCCAGAAATGAAAAGCTTGGTCGATAATGCACCTGACCTGCTTGACTATTTAGATGATGAGTCAAAGGAACACTTTGAAGGCTTGAAACAACGATTGGATGTAATCGGCATAAGCTATACCGTAAATTCTAGGCTAGTTCGTGGTTTAGACTATTACAACCGTACTGTATTCGAATGGATAACCAGCGAACTAGGCTCACAAGGAACAATTTGCGCAGGTGGCCGTTATGATAGTTTGGTCACAAAACTAGGCGGCAAAGAAACGCCTGCCTGTGGTTTTGGTATCGGCATTGACCGCTTACAATTACTATTAGAAGAACAAGATTTACCTATTCCTAATCATGCTCCACATCTGTATTTTGTAATGTTAGGAAATACAGCAGAAATCGCTGGTTTAAAAATTGCTGAAAACCTAAGAGAGAGCAGCCCAGGCCTACGAATAATGGTTAACAATGGCTCAGGAAGTTTTAAGGCTCAACTGAAACGTGCCGATAAATCAGCCGCAGACTATGCTTTGATATTGGGTGATAATGAACTTGAAAACCACCAAGTCATCATTAAGCCTTTGCGACAAGAAACCCAACAAGCAAGCTTAGCGCTTGATAAACTTAATGATTACGTGACAAACACCATTCTGGTATAGTCCTCGCGTATTAATTTTAACAATTATTAAAGAGTTAAAACATGGCAGATAATGTATTAAAATCCGATGAAGAAAAAGCAGAAGAACTTAAAGCGTGGTGGAAATCCAATGGCCTTTCAGTAGCAGCAGGTGTTGGTCTTGCCATCGCGGGTATGTTCGGTTGGCAGCAATGGCAACAACACAAACTAGATCAATCCGAAGGTGCTTCAAAAATACTCTCACAGATCAACAAAAACCCCAGTGATACTGAGTTACTTAAAAAACTAAATACGGAGTATGGCAATACACCCTACACTTCTTTAGCCGCTTTAAATGCGGCTAAAGCTGCTTGCAATGCGAACAAAACGGACGAATGTATCAATCAACTGAAAGTTGCCAATAACAGCTCTCTAGAGGATATTGCGATAATTGCTAAAGTACGCCTTGCTCGCACACTAATTAGCACTAACAAACTTGATGAAGCCAGCTCCCTACTATCAAGCATTAAATCAGCCGCTTATAGCTCATTAGTCGCTGAACTTAACGGTGATTTATTTCTTGCAAAAAAAGATATCACAAAAGCACGCGAAGCTTATGATAAAGCCCTGCTAAGTTCAGGCGGTCAAAATAGCCAACTATTAAAAATGAAACGTGATGACCTAGGTGATGGATCTTAATCATGGTTCTGGTGAGGACATAAAAATGAAAAAAATAGCACTCTCGCGACTGGGCTTAATAACATGCATTACTAGCTTTACCTTATTATTGAATGCTTGTAGCCAGCAAACATCGCTAAACTCGCAATTGTTAGGCAATAAAACCTCACAAGCCATCGCCCTCCCCCCCCTTAAAAAACTTACCAACCTTATCCCAACCAAAAAAAACTGGCAAGTTAATACCGGCAGTGCAATGGGTGAAAGAAAAATTCACCCTTTCATAAAAAATCATACAATATATATTGCTGGCGCTCAATCTGTGAGTGCATGGAATATGAATAACGGTGCACTGCTCTGGAAGAAAAAACTTGCAGAAACCATTACAGCAGGCATCAATGGCAACCTTGCTAACAATAGTGAAAAAATAATTATAGGTTCTAGCAAAGGTAATGCGATAGCCTTAGATTCAAAAACAGGAAAGACACTTTGGGTTGAGCGCTTAAGCAGTGAAATCCTTGCCGTCTCCCCAAGTAAAAATGGATTGGTAGCCCTGCGTACTGCAGATGGGAAACTTCATGCTCTATCAAGTCAAACTGGCGAGATTGTTTGGCAACGCTCCCAAAAATCCCCCCAATTATCTCACCTTGGGGCCAGTGTTCCCGTCATACTTTCAGATAAAGTTATTAGTGGCTTTGATAATGGAAAATTAGTTGCATATCAATTAAGTAATGGAAAGCCGCAATGGGAAGTCACCTTAGCTGTACCTAAAGGCTTAACTGAGTTGGATAAAATTATTGATATTGATGGTAAAATCACAGTGCTTGATAATGCGCTTTTTGCTTCATCCCTCAATGGTAATGCTTCAGGAATTCAGGGCGCTACAGGTAACCCTGTTTGGCTTAAAACATTTTCAACACCCAGTGGGCTAAGTGCTAGCACTAATACAATTTTAACGCGAGATAACCAAGGTAATATTTGGAAGCTAAACCCACAAACAGGCAACCCAGTGTGGAAGATGGATGACCTTCAACAACGTCAACCAACATTACCAATAATTATTAATGAAGAACTTGCAGTTGCTGCTGATAAACAAGGGAATATACACTGGATTAACACTAAAAAGGGAAAGATCGTTGCCCGTGACAGTAGTGATAAAGCAGGCTATTCTGTAGCACCCATCGTTAACAAAAATGCCATTTACTTTATCGGTAAAAGTGGCATCTTAAGCAAATACTCTCTCTAGATCAATATGACTTAAAGCATTTTTAAGGTCATTAACTGTTGTGTAATTTTGTGCGTTCATTCACAACGTTTTTTTAAACGTAGGCCATATACACCGATCAAGAATAAAAACCAAGATATACTTCCACCACCCGTTGACTTTTCTGTTATTGGAACAGCCTTTTTAGCAACCGTTAACCTCACCGTTGCCTCATTGCTATCTACCGTTGCATCACTTACTCTATAGCTGAATGAATCACTACCCACGTAGTTTTTATCCGGCGAGTAGGTTACTGCTAAGCCAGAGCCTTTATTTAAACTACCATGTAACGGTTTTTTCGTAATCTTTAGTGTAAGTGTGTCATTATCTGCATCCTTTGCAGATAGTAAAATTAGTTTTTTAGTATCTTGAATTAATTTTACTTCCTGATTAGTCTTCACCGTAGGTGCTTTGTTTAATAATGTCATGGTAACTTTGGCTACATCACTATAGAGCCCTCTTGCGTCTTTAACGCGATAAGAAAAAGAGTCAACCCCTGCATAGTGTTTATCTGGCGTATAAACAACCTTTAACCCATTAACTGCTGATAAAATACCATGCTGAGGTTTTTTGCTAATCAGTAGTATTAACGTATCACCCTCTGCATTACTGACATTATTAGCTAAGTTTATAGTAATTCTGCTATTCTTTTTAACAGCTGCCCTCACCTGATCTTTTGCTACAGGCACCTCATTAATTAACAAACTCACGGTTGCATGATTACTGTCTGCCAATCCATCATTTACTTTAAAGGTAAAGGAATCTGTGCCTGTTGCGTTTAAATTAGGTTTATAGTTCACCGTCATTGCATCTGCATTTAACGTAACAGTACCCTTACTCGCTTGCCTAACTATCGTAGCCGTCATTCTACTTCGCTCAACAACATCGCTAGCAATCAAACTAATCTCGGTTGACGTATTTCTAGGCAAGGCCGCTATAGACTGGTCATAAGCAATAGGAGCATTATTAGTTATAACAGGCGCTACCCCAACACCCGCTTTTAAAACTTCGAACTTTATAACACCATGAAGTGGAAACCCATTAACATCCTTTACTGCCTCATCATAAGAAACCTGCCAAAGAATGCTAGGCTTTGTCGTATCCCTTGCAATAACTTTATAAAAATAGGTTCCCGCTGGGTGCACCCAGTTAAGCGTAAGATCTGAAACTTGAATGCCCTTTTTAATTTCAACCACTTCACCAGGAACAATAACGTGTGAAGGTGATCCAGTTGATTGATTAGGAATCTCTACTGATTTAGCGTTATACAGAACCAAATCATAATTTATTGTATTTCCTTGTAGACTGACAGTATCATCCCAATCGAATCGAACGGATTTAGTTTGAGTCGTATCAGCTGTAATTTCTGGTACATAGGCATAGAACGGCATGGGATTATCAAAAGTTAAGATAAAACGGCTGTAATTATTTTCCACATTATCTACCAACTTGTTTAACGCAGCATCATAATGCTCGATTTTTTGTGCATCATTCTCATAAATATCCCAATAATCATCGGGTTTAGCCGTCACTAACGGTTCTGTAATAGCTCGGTAAGAGTCTATTTTGGCTTTAATATTTTCTCGTGTTAGATATTTATTCTTAATTTCAGTGACAGCTTGTTTGAGTAAATCGCGATTACCGGCTTGCTGCAAAAACTTCTTATGTAAGTTATCATCCCAGCGATAGGAATAAGAATACCACCAAGGTGGCAATTCATTGGGCGTTACCCCCCCGTACCATCAAGGTGTGCTCCCCATGCATAATCATAATCCCAAGGAATAAAGTAAAACTTATCCGAATCTAAGGGGTTATAAAGATAAAAGTTATGATTACTGGTATCTGCGTTATTGACCAATACATTGATCGCTAACCATGTTAGGTAATTATTTTGATCAAAATATTTGTTAAATACGGTCTTAAAATCTAATGAAGAGTCATTAACAGCAGCAAGCATTTTGTTTAATTTTATATGATTCTTTCCACTTTTTATCTCAAGGATCACTTCAAATTTTTTCTTATCAACTGGCTTCCCTTTGGCGTCTAAAGCTAGGTCACTATCTTGGCTAAAAGTGAAGTGCTCCGCTTTATAGAGCCTCGAATCTTTTTTCCATCCCCTACTTTTAATGTATTCTTTACCAGCATGTTCAATATGCGTAAACAAACCAAGATTTGGCCCTGTATTTGGACCTGTATTAGGTGCTGGGCTCATAGCATTATCGAGATTAAGCTGCACAAACTGCGTTCGCATACTCGGTAAATTAGGTATTTCGGCAAATAAGTCATAACTCAATTTATTACGAATTCTGGTTGCATCATCAAAACTTTTTACCAGTTGAATTCGACGTTGATTACGCCAGAGGCTTTTTTTACTGTCTAACTTGATACGGAATGATTTGAGTGGTAAAAAACGTGTATGCCCACCACGTTGTCGAAATGT
>JALSJU010000115.1 GCA_026989145.1 Thiotrichaceae bacterium | reverse complement strand
TGGTTAGAGAAGGGTGCCAATAGACAACATCATCCGGATAGTAATGGTATTTGGGAGCATCTCGTTCATCAAATTCAAGGGCTAAAAAAGAAGAGTTTAACCCGCAAAAGGCGTACCGCAAAGCTGGTTAAACGGATGCAAGGGATAATCACAGGTCTACCGTATGCAACCGTTGTTTTAAATAAAAATAATGAAATTGACTGGGCAAATAAAAAAGCACATAAGCTTTTGAACATAAGTATTAAAAATGACAGGGGAAATCGAATTGATAATTTAATTCGTATGCCAGAAATAACGTCTATTATCGATAAAGGTGAAATGAATAGTATTGAGCTTGTGCTCCCACATGCTAGTTTACGGCCGTTAAATATTAAATTAATCCCGATAGAAGATGACTTAAAACTATTCATTGCCCGTGATATTAGTGAGCGAGTAAATGTCTTACAAATGCGTAAATCATTTATTGCCAATGCCTCTCACGAGCTTCGTACACCACTAACAGTTATCTCTGGTTATTTAGAAATTTTACAGACCGATGCTCGTTTACCGAACGACTTACAAAGGCCCGTTGATTCAGCAAGTGAGCAATCACTAAGAATGCAAAATATTATCAATGATTTACTGATGATTTCTCGACTTGAAAATAGTTTGAATGACAGTACCAGCGAAGTTGTAAACATGCCAAAGCTTTTAAACAGCATCATAAAAGAAGAGCAATCATTGATTAGAAATAACTCGCATACGCTAGTTACACAAATTGATGAGTCATTAATGATAACGGGTAATGAACTTGAAATGATTAGCGTGAGTAGTAACTTGATTCACAACGCAGTTCGTCACACACAAGACGGTACAGAAATAACAATTGTATGGGAGAAAAATAAACGCTCTGAAGCTTGTTTAACGGTGTCTGATAACGGCCAAGGAATAAGCAAACAACATATTTCGCATTTGACCGAGCGTTTTTACCGTGTTGATAAAGGACGTTCACGTGATAAAGGTGGTACAGGTTTAGGCTTATCAATCGTGCATCATATTGTGCAACGCCATGGCGGGCACTTAAACATTACAAGCACCTTGGGCAAAGGTACTAATTTCATTGTGTGTTTGCCAACCTAGAGAAGCTTACAAGCACCCTTCTATCCATATCGGATGTGCGCATAATCTATATTATGTTAAATAGGATGTGTGTTAACTATATTCATATATAGAGACCCTACCTATACTTCGTATGACTGCAAATAATCCAAGACTTCTGTAACAGAGCCTTGAAACTGAATACGATCAGTCTTTTTTGCAATTTTATAATCGTACATAGGGTCGTAATAATCGACCAATAAGGTATTAACCAATGGAATAAATCCATCTAAGGATTGTTCGTTATGCCATTGTTTTATTGCAGATTCCATCATAACTTGCGCCACTTTATAACGCTCACCACCTAAGCGTTTTTGAATCCGGCTTAAGCTGTTTAATAAGTGTTCGGCAAGTGCTTTCTTGCCTTTTTCTTTGCCAAAGGCTTCATCAAAATGTGTCTGTGTATCAACGATATACTCTTCGATACTTATTTTATTTCTATCATCTTGAGGCACGTTTAGTTTGACAATGGGCGCTGTTTGCATTGCATCGTACAATGCCTGTGGTACACCTAAGGAGCCTACATTACGGGCTTCGTCTTCAATCACTAAAAACGTTGCACCAGCAGCCTCTTGCTTTAACAACGCTACCGCTAAGGCATTCTCAAAGTTGATTTGAGTAGGCTGTGGTGTTGCTGTTGGCCCAAAGGCTGAGCCACGATGGTTAGCTAGGCCTTCTAAGTCGATGCTATTATTGAGTTGTTTAAGTACTCGTGTTTTACCAGAGCCGGTTCGACCACCCAGAATAACAATCGGAATTGTTTTTGCAATACGTTCAGTACTTTCAATTAAAAAACGGCGTAGTGCTTTGTAACCACCCTTAACACGTGGGTACTCTAGCTGAGTCTGATCAAAAATCCATTGTTGGGAAATTTGAGAACGTAAGCCGCCACGAAAACAATAAAGAACCGCACTTGGGTGCTTTTGAAAGTATTCAGCCCATTGTTCTTTACGTTGTGCTTGTTTGTCTACGCCCACAAGCTCAGCGCCTAATAAGATAGCAGACTCCTGACCCTGTTCTTTATAGCGGATACCCACCGCTTCGCGCTCATCATCTTTCATTAAGGGAATGTTTGTACTATTAGGGAAAGCCCCCTGCTTAAATTCAATCGGCGCACGCACATCTAACAGTGGAACATCATGAATAAATAATGCAGCGTAATCCTCATGTATTGGATGCTCACCTTTTGGGAGACCATCAATTTTTAATTCACTCGGCATTTTTCAACTCGCTAGACATTAAACAACCACATTGATCAATGTCGTTTGATTTGCATCATTATGAAGCTCACCGATAGGCATTAAATCTAAACCTTCTTTTTGGGTAAGCTCAAGAAAGTCTCTCTCCCCTGCTTTGTTTACCGCAACTAATAAGCCGCCGCTGGTTTGAGGGTCACAAACTATTGCTTGCTGTTCAGCGGTTAGTTTATTTAACTTATCACCATAACTTTCAAAATTTCGTTTTGCACCACCTGGCGAGCAACCTTTCTCAAGATAAGTCATTACATGCGGTAAAACAGGTAAGTTATTGTAATTTATTATGGATTTAAGATTACTTCCTTCGCAAAGTTCACGTAAATGTCCGCCTAAACCAAAACCAGTCACGTCAGTCATTGCGGTAACAGCATCTAGCTGAGACAATTTTTCACCAATTTTATTTAAAATACACATGGTGTCTGGCGCCAAATTCGCATGTTCTGGGAGGATGATCTTTTTCTTTTGTGCCGTTGATAAGATACCCACACCTAAGGGTTTTGTCAGATAAAGCTTATTCCCTACTTTTGCTGTTGAATTTTGTTTAATTTGATTGGATGCAACCGTACCTGTCACTGCAAGTCCAAAGATAGGTTCGGGTGAGTCAATAGTATGGCCGCCTGCCAGTGACATGCCCGCATCTTTACATGCCTGCCTACCGCCTTCGATAACCTGCCGCCCTACTTCAGCGGGCAACTTATCTAACGGCCAACCGAAAATAGCAATAGCCATAATCGGTTTACCACCCATAGCGTAAATATCACTAATCGCATTAGTTGCTGCAATTCTGCCAAAAGTGAAAGGATCGTCCACAATTGGCATAAAAAAATCTGTAGTACTAATAATGGCGGTACCATTACCAAGATCATAAACTGCCGCGTCATCACGGGTGTCATTTCCCACGAGCAACTGATCATCAATAAAAGCAGGTATTTGACTCTTCAGCATTACATCCAGTACGGCAGGAGATATTTTACAGCCACAGCCTGAACCGTGGCTATACTCGGTCATTTTAATTGGGTTATTATTCATACAGATCAATTAGTTTGTAATTTGTTATTAGATAAAGTCGGATTATACGACTAAATATAATAAGATGGTGAAACTCTTTGCTTTTAATAAAGGATCACAAAATGCCAACACTATTAATTACAGGTGCTAATCGCGGTATCGGGCTTGAACTCAGCAAACACTATTTAAGCCAAGGCTGGCAGGTTCATAGTTGTTGCCGAAACCCCAATGAAGCGAATGCTCTAAATGAGTTAGCGCAACAATATGAAGAGCTACTTACGGTCCATGCTTTAGAAGTTACCAATGAAAAGCAGATGGATGCGCTTAAAGAGTCACTGCTAAATAAACCTGTTGATATTTTATTAAACAACGCAGGAGTTTACGCCTTAGGTGCTTCTCAGTTTGGGAAAACAGACGATAAAGCATGGGATGAAGCGGTCTCAGTTAACTTGGTTGCTCCAATGAAAATGATGGAACATTTTGTTGAAAATGTCTCAATCAGCGACAAAAAAATCATCGCCAGCATGAGTAGTAAAATGGGCAGTATAGATGATAATGGTTCTGGTGGCGCCTACGCGTATCGTGCAACAAAAGCGGCACTGAATGCCGTTATGGTGAGTGCAGCACATGACTTACGGCATTTAGACATTACCGCTTTAATCCTTCACCCTGGTTGGGTACGCACCGATATGGGCGGACCTAATGGGGAAATTTCCGCTGAAGAATCTGCGCGTATGCTGGCTAAAATATTAGATCATTGTAGCATTGAAGACAGCGGAACATTTTTTGATATTGATGGCAGCACAATTCCTTGGTAATTTGCGATTAATAATAAAACCTCTCCTTTTTTCTCTAAAAACCAAATCGTACTGGCTAAGGTGAGTGATTCATTAGGCTCGCCTAAAATAGAATATTTAATTGATTACCCTAACTACCAAGTACGGCTGAAAGATACTCGAGTGTTATGGGGCGTTAATGAAGCGGAGTTAAGAGTTATTGCGTTTGATAATAACAGTAAAACTATCGATGTAGCTTTTCATGCTTCTTCTGTTTTAAACCCAGATGTTTCAACAGGTCGATCTATAATGCTCACCTACAGCTCTATGAAGAACACTGTTACACACATTCTTAGGAAACTGCTCTCTTAACTTGAAATCTCATAGCATTTACCCAATAGTAAACCATTATCCAATACAATTACCCAAATAAGGTTTACGTCTTTATGAGCATGCAAACTACTATCGAAGAAAAACTTGAAAAGCTATTAACACCCAGCGTTCTGGATGTTATTAACGAAAGCCATATGCACAGTGGTCCTGCCACTGACTCACACTTTAAAGTTATTGCTGTTAGCGATGCTTTTAAAGGTAAAATGTTAATTGCGCGTCACCGAATGATCAATCAAGCACTAGCTGAAGAGCTCACTGATATTCATGCTCTCTCTTTACATACGATGACTGACGATGAGTATTTTGAAAAGTCGGGGAAGATTGCTGATTCACCAGAATGTGGTGGCGGCGGAAAATAACTAAAAATTATTATCTCAACCATTCAAGTCGATTAATAAACTTTGTAATGCTCCTGTAATAAGTATTACCCTCCGCGGTAAGTATTATCCTTTAAGGGCTTTTTGCAGTTAGTTTTAGTAACGACTCCAAAAGCCTTGATTTTCTTTTCGATAGGACAGTACGGTATAAGGCTCTTCTATTGGAAACTTAATACTAATTGCACCATCATTAACCGTATCCATTATCGCAATATTATGTGCTTTATAACGGGCTATAATACTGGGCTTTGGATGTTTAAACCGATTTCTATACCCCATGGGCACTAACGCTAGTTGAGGTGATACGGCGCTCAAGAATTCACTTGATGATGATGTTTTACTGCCATGATGTGGTACACTCATAACCGTTGAATGTAACTTATCTAAACTGTAATCAAGCAGTTGTTTTTCAACTTTTTTCTCAATATCACCTGTTAATAAAAGTGAATATCTTTTATTAGATATTCGAAGTACACAACTGAGATTGTTATCGCTTATTTTATTATATTTACTACCCGATTCTTTAAAGGGTGATAATACTTCAAAATTCACACCATCCCACGACCAGCTCATTCCCGCAGCGCAAGGTTTGAAGTCATTATTTTTTAGCTTGGACAATCTACTGCCCAACACCGTGCCTACTTTGAGTGATTCCAATACAGTATTAGCGCTTCCCATATGATCAATATCATCATGCGAAAGCACTAAAGTATCCAGCATTTCAATTCGTTGCTTTTTCAAATATGGTAAGATCACTAATTTTGCAATATCAAAGCGATCACTCAAACGTGTGCCGACATCGTAAACTAAGGTATGATTTTTAGTTTGAATCACCGATGCCATTCCCTGCCCTGCATCTAATAAGGTAAAGTGGAACTCGCCTTGTGCAGGCTTATCAGGTACATACAAAACCGCAGGGAGGAAAGCCAGCAAGCCAAGCCAGCGTCCTGGAAAACCTTTAGGTAGTAATAACACCAGTAGCCCTATGAAAGCAATAAGGAGATAACTGGTTGGTAGACCCGAAAAATTGAAAGGGTTATCAATGTACTCGACAACAAGTTCTAAGCCATTAAATAACCATTCAATGGATAGTGCTGACAAACTAAAAATAGCGTTTGATAAATAACTTGAAATTGGCATTATAAGCAAACCCACTAAACTTAACGGCACGCTAATAAAAGAAACCCAAGGAATTGCCACAAGGTTTGCGATAGGAGCACTGAATGAGGCAGAGTCAAAAAATAATAAAGTCAGTGGTATCATGCCTAATGACAATATTAGTTGGAGCTTCATTAAACGTAGTTTAGGCTGTTGAATCTGTCGTTTCAAAAAAATTAAAATCAAACTCACAGCTATAAAAGATAACCAAAAACTAACGCTTAAAGGCGCTAGCGGGTCAAGTAGTAGTACCGCAATTAACGCAACTGCTAAGATACTAAAGCTTGAATAGTTGCGCCGTATAATAAGACTAATCAGCGCCACCAGCACCATGACTAATGCCCGCTGTGTAGGTAATGTAAAGCCTGCTAAGATCGCATAAAGTACTGCAAAAATAGCACCCACTATGCCACCCGCTACCCTTAACGGCATGTGCTCATTTAATCTTGGAAATAACCGCCAAAACAACCAAACAGGCAAAAACCCGAAGCCTGCTACGACCGCTATATGTAGACCAGAAATTGCAATTAAATGGCTAGTTCCTGTTTTTTGTAGTTGCTGCCATTGTTGTGTGCTTAACGCACTTCTATCTGCAACGACCAAGGCACTTATCACTGCAGCGGAGTCTTTATTTTCAATCTCCTTTTGCAGTGTTTGATGAATTCTTTGACGTAGCGCACCTACAGACCACCAAGGCGCAGAAGTGAGTTTATGATTTTCTGAAATTTCTGAACTTCTTACATAACCTGTCGCTGAAATACGCTGACTAAATAACCATTTTTCATAGTCAAACCCAGCAGGATTTAAGAATCCCGATGGTTGTTTTAACTTAACTTTTAATTGCCACTGTTCACCTGTAGTTACTTTTTGTTGAGTTTGAAACCAGCCTAAACGTATTACACCTTTAAAATTATCAATTGAATCAAATTGATTTGAACGTGAGCGTGTTAAAACACGACTAACAGCTAAACGAAAACGTAAGCTATCGTCACGTATTTCAGGTAAGCCAATGACAGTCCCTGAAATTAATAGCTCTTTTCCTTCTAAAGATTTAGGCAACCGTTTATTAATTTGTAATTGTGCACTAAATGTTGCTAACAATAATCCAATAGAAAACACCAATCCTACATTAATAAAAGCCTGATAATGTTTATTGAATGAGAGTGACTTATTATAACAAATTACTGTCATAATAAGAAAGGCACCAAAAAATAACAGGGTTGCCCACACAGGAGCTAACTGTGGCATCCACTGTATTGAAAACGAGCCGAATAAAAATAGTAGAGCAACTTTAGGCATTAATTTGGATTACATGTGAAAGTTTAAGCCACTTATCAAGAGATCAGATGACCTTAATAACGCGACACTTTATAATACCCTGTAAAAAAGAAGTAATGCTTGTAATGCCGTTTTAACCAGACATAGCGACACTTATCTAAGATAAATAAACAATGCCACATAAGTTTTTAAAAAAATATTCTCCAAGTCCGGAAACTATAAAAGAAAACAAGGCTTTATCGTGCCTAGGTGATGGCATCCATCAACCCAGTCTGTGGCATATGAATCGACGCTCTGTGGCTAAAGCATTTGCGATTGGATTATTTTGTGCGTGGATACCAACGCCAATGCAAACCGTTATCGCTGCTGCATTAGCCATTTATTATCGCGCTCACTTACCATTATCAGTGGTACTTGTGTTTGTAACCAACCCTATTACGATTCCACCGATGTTCTACTCAGCCTATAAATTAGGTAGTTTTTTATTGGGAATGGATACAGAATCAGTATCGATGGATTTAAGTTGGCAGTGGTTTACAACTGTCTTAGGAGATATTTGGGAGCCGTTATTATTTGGCAGTCTCATAATGGCAATAGTCTCCTCAGCACTGGGATATTTTATTATCAATCTGCTGTGGAGAAAAAGTACTAAAAGCCGCTGGAAAGATCGACAAGAATGCAGAGCCGCGCGTAAAGCGAAAAAGGCACTGGAAAAAGAATTAAAAAAAGAAGTTAAAAGAGCAAATAAAGGTACTGACTAAATTAAATACAAGGGAATTCAATACTATTCTGGCGTCTAACTCCCTACACCAATCAGGACACTAAGCCAAAGTCAGTTCACCATCAACCAATGTATAAATCTTATCCATTTTTTCTGCTAGCTGCCTATCATGTGTGACGATAATAAAGGCGGTGCCCATTTCCTGATTTAAAGTTTGCATAATATCAAAAATACGCATTGCTGTTTTATGATCAAGGTTACCAGTTGGCTCGTCCGCTAGTACTGCATTGGGTTGTGTGACTAAAGCTCGCGCTATGGCTGCTCTTTGGCGCTCCCCCCCTGATAATTGACCGGGTTTATGTGCTAGCCGTTTGTCTAAACCTACCTTATCTAAAATAGAAATTGCTTGATCACTGGCATCTGTTACTGAAAGCCCACGAATCAACAAAGGCATCGCGACATTCTCAAGTGCTGTGAACTCGGGTAATAAGTGATGAAATTGATAGATAAAACCTAGCGATTGATTACGTAGTTTTCCGCGAGCGGTATCACTTAAAGTAGCAATATCTTTACCTAAGACTTCAACACGTCCTTCGCTGGGTAAATCTAACCCTCCAAGAATGTGCAAAAAAGTACTTTTACCACTGCCTGAAGTCCCCACAATCGCAATCTTCTCACCAGCTTGTATTTCAAGATTAATTCCCTTTAGCACCGGCACATCAAGCTTGCCTTCGTTGAAGCTTTTACTCAGGTTTTTGCAAGAAATTATTGTTTTTGTCGTCATGATTTTCACTTAGAGTCTTCATTTAGTTATGTGGTTTATTCATAGCGTAGCGCTTCTGCGGGTGGTACTTTAGCGGCTTGCCATGCGGGAAATAAGGTTGCTAATACGGATAGTGTTATTGCGCTCACGGCAATTAATAAAACATCATAGAAATTAATTTCGGCGTCAATATCAGTAATCTCATGGACTTCAGCTTTTAATAAACTAAAGTTAAATAGTTGCTCTAACCAATGCACGACATCGGTAATATTATTGGCTACAAGCAGACCGATGACAACGCCAATAAGCGTACCAATAAGCCCTAATAAACTGCCTTGAAC
>JALSJU010000114.1 GCA_026989145.1 Thiotrichaceae bacterium | reverse complement strand
ATGAATTGTTACTTCGTTCGTATGGTTCTTGCTTCTTGCGTTACATCACAAGCCACAAGCACCCACACAAGTTTTTCTGGTTCTCATTTTTTAAACTACAGTTTAAGCCTCTGCTTAAACGAGGTGGAGAAGTATATTCTCCTAACTAAAAGTGTCAACTTAAATATCAACTCTTTTCGCCTTTTCTCTAACTTGCATCAGCTTAAATTTACTAGCTGCTACGCGTCAGAGGAGGCGCATTATAGGCAGTTGTATTTCTGAGTCAACAACTATCTAATAATAATTTGAAATAAATTTATCAAGCCGCTATGAGCTTGACTCTAGTTTACCTTAACAACCTATTAGCTTAGCTCACGCCAAGAAAACCCGTTTGATTGTGAGGCTAAAGATACATCATTTGGTGAACAATTCATACCTTCGCAAAGTGCTTGCAAGGCATGCTCAGGGGTATTATTTTTTTCACTAACGTGTACACCTATAATATGCTTCAATTTTGTTAAATCAAGTTTTTTTAATAAGTCCTTAGACTGCTCATTACCAAGATGCCCTTTGAAACTTGAAACTCGATCTTTTAAGCTTTTAGGGTAAGCCCCATTAAACAACATATCCTGATCATAGTTACACTCTAGCAAAAGACCATTGAGGCTTTTTAAATGATTAAGGATATGAGGCGTATGACAACCCAAGTCTGTCACTATCCCTAAGCGTGATGCACCATCAGAAAAAACAAATTGGCATGGTTCGCGTGCATCATGCGGCACAGGAAAAGGATGCAAACTAATATCATCAATTTCAAAATCGGTATGACTATCTATAAAATGGGTTTGTGCGAAGTCGTTATCACGACACATATGATACGTGCCAACCGTTAACCAGACAGGAATATTATATTTACGCGATAAGCGCCCCGCCCCCGCAATATGATCTGAGTGCTCATGCGTGATAACGATGGCATTCAGCGTTTCAGCCGATCGCTCCAAATTAGCTAAGCGTGCTTCAAGCGCTTTCGTGGAAAAACCACAATCAAGCAGAATGCGAGTATCACCATCTTTAGCACCGGATTCTATTAAGGTTGCATTCCCTTTGCTACCACTCCCCAGTGAGGCAAACCGTATCATCTATTTAATTAAATCTGGCGGACGAATATCAACAGCACTTGATTGATTAGTTGTAGCACCACCTTCTGGCAAAGCAAATCTCGTATCATATTCTGGCGCCACTAAACCCTCTGGAGACCTTAAGACCGCTACCGACTGATTATTCGTATATTTAACGGTAGTCGTTGTATCTAAAGCACTATCAACTGAAGTACACGCCGACAAACTTGATAAAGCCACTACCACCATACTGGCAAGCATCCTACTCTTTCTATATAACCCGTAATTCATCATAATCCTTTGTAATACACTTGCATTTACACCCTTATACTGTTTCCTGAATCAGTGACTTCACTACGGCACAGTACGCAAGCTATTGATTCATTAAGGGTTTAAAAAATACCCGCTTAACCTAAGGATAAAGCTAAGATTTCTTAAAATCCCGTGCTAAACCAATATCTTACGCCCTGCTATCCGCATTGAAGTCATGGATTCAGGTATTTAGCATGAAACACACTATGTCTATCTAGTTAATAAACTCAACTCCTGCTAAGGTTGAAGCCTCACTCAAATCAGCATGAAATTGGGCCGCCAATGTTACTAACGGCAAGCGCACTGCATTATCACCATATCCCATTTTATGCATTACCCATTTTACTGGGATTGGATTCGCCTCAACAAATAATTTAGAGTGCAACCCCAATAAAGGCGCATTAATAGATTCCGCAGTAGCACGATCACCGGCCAAAGCCGCTTTACACATTTGATGCATCTGTGCAGGAGCAACATTAGCCGTGACCGAAATATTCCCTTTCGCGCCCATTAATATCATTTCCATTGCTATTCCATCATCACCACTAATAACATCAATGCTGTCACCGCAACGCTGCATAATATCTTTGGCACGATCCAAATTACCGGTTGCCTCTTTAATAGCCACAATATTTGAAATTGCCGATAAACGCTCAACCGTCTCTGGCGCAATATCACTCGCTGTACGCCCTGGCACATTATAAAGAAGCTGTGGAATAGCAACTTTATCGGCAATTAATTTATGATGCTGGTATAAGCCTTCCTGTGGTGGCTTATTATAATAAGGAGAGACTAAAAGCGCACCATCCGCACCATCATCTTTCGCGGCTTGCGTCATTTCTAATGCTTCAGTGGTGCTATTTGAACCCGTACCTGCAATAACTGGGATTTTACCATTCACATAACGAATGATTTGTTGAACGACCTTACGGTGTTCTTTATGAGAAAATGTCGCAGACTCACCCGTTGTACCCATTGCAACGATGACATCAGTACCGCTTTCAATATGAAAAGCAACCAACGCTTCTAACGCCTCATTATCAACCTCACCCGTACTAGTCATAGGGGTGATTAGGGCAACCATACTTCCTTGAAACATACAGCTTAACTCTCTTTCTAAAACATCATTAAAAGGTGAGTCTAATGTGGGGCTTAAGTAAACACAAGGCTAGAATCAAGATATTATCTTCACACGCTTCAATTTTCACTAAGCGCTGAAAAACAACAACAATCCACCGTGTGATCATTCACCATCCCTGTTGCTTGCATAAAGGCATAACAAATCGTCGTACCAATAAATTTAAAACCACGCTTTTTTAAATCTTTACTCATCGCGTCAGAAAGATCCGTTTTGGCGGGTACATCTTCCATCCCCCCCCATTTATTTTGAATTGTTTTACCATCAACAAACTGCCAAATATAGGAATCAAAGCTACCAAATTCTTTTTGCATTTCTAGAATACGCCCTGCATTTATCACCGTTGCGTTTACTTTAAGTTTATTGCGAATAATTTCAGGGTTTTCTAACAACTCAGCAATTTTTTTATCAGAATAGCCTGCAACAGTTTTAATATCAAAATTATCGAATGCTATACGATAACCCTCTCGCTTATTAAGCACAGTTGCCCAGCTCAAGCCCGCTTGCGCCGCTTCTAACGTTAGAAATTCAAACAACTCGCGATCCTCGTGTACAGGAACCCCCCACTCCTCATCATGATATGCATAGTAAAGCGCATTACCACCGCTTACCCACTCACAACGTGTTTTTGAATCAACCATAATTTCCTCCTTGAATATCATATTACCTTAAGACCTCAGAAATAACACTCAAAGGTACGTTATACTCACTCAAGGAAATGCAAAAATTAAATGGAGATTAAAATGTCACAGCCCCCTGCCACCATCATTTACACTAAAACAGACGAAGCCCCTGCCCTTGCCACTCGATCTTTATTACCCATCGTCAGCGCTTTTGCGACAAAGGCAGGGATAAATATTGAAGCTCGCGACATTTCGCTGGCAGCCAGAATTATTGCTACGTTTCCGGAAGAGCTAACACAAGATCAAAAAATTTCAGATGACTTAGCCGAATTAGGTAAACTCACTCAAGCACCTGAAACAAACATTATTAAACTCCCCAATATAAGTGCTTCAATCCCTCAACTCAGAGCAACCATCAAAGAGCTACAAGCGAAAGGCTATAAAATCCCCGACTACCCAAGTGACCCACAAAACGATACCGAAAAAGAAACACAAGCACGTTACAGCAAAGTACTTGGCAGTGCCGTAAACCCAGTTTTACGTGAAGGAAACTCAGATCGTCGCGCGCCTGCAGCGGTTAAGAACTATGTGCGCAATAATCCACACCGCATGGGCGCATGGCAGGCTGATTCAAAATCTCACGTCGCCACTATGGACTCGGGTAATTTTTTCAGTAGTGAAAAGTCTGTTGAAATCGAGCAAGCAACCGATGTTCGTATTGAGCTTGTCGATGCCACCGGTAACACCACTGTACTCAAAGCATCAACCCCGCTTCAAGAAAAAGAACTCATTGATGCCAGTTTTATGAGTAAAAACAAGCTGCGTAGTTTTATTCAATCTCAAATTGAAGAGGCAAAACAGCAAGACGTACTCTTTTCATTACACTTAAAAGCAACCATGATGAAAGTCTCCGACCCGATTATTTTCGGTCACGCGGTTAGTGTATTTTATGCGGATGTATTTGAAAAATGGGCGGACACCTTCGCAGAAATTGGAGTGAATCCAAACAACGGCTTGGGCAACCTACTGAATCAAATCAAAAAGCTTGATGATACAAGCCGCGAATCCATACAGCAAGATATAGCCGACTGTAATGCTAAACAACCCAAGATGGCAATGGTTAACTCTGATCTTGGTATTAGTAATTTACACGTCCCCAGTGACGTGATTGTTGATGCTTCCATGCCTGCGATGATTCGCAACTCGGGTCAAATGTGGGGGCCTGATGGAAAGTCAACGGACACCAAAGCCATCATCCCTGATAGCACTTATGCCACCATCTACCAAGAAACCATCGCATTTTGCAAAGAACACGGCGCATTTGACCCTGTCACAATGGGTACTGTTCCTAATGTTGGCTTGATGGCACAAAAAGCTGAGGAATATGGTTCACATGACAAAACCTTTGAAATACCTAACGACGGTATCGTACAAGTGGTTGATATTAATAACAATGAAACGCTGTTAAAGCATACTGTAGAAGCAGGTGATATTTGGCGCATGTGCCAAACTAAAGATGCACCTATTCAAGATTGGGTGAAACTCGCGGTTAAACGCGCCCGACTTTCAGGCATGCCCGCTATTTTCTGGCTTGATGCAGAACGTGCACACGACGCGCAATTGATTAAAAAAGTAGAAACTTACCTGCAAGATCATGACACGTCGGGCTTAGATATTACAATCTTGCCACCTGTAAAAGCCATACGCGTAACCATGGATCGCTTAATTAAAGGCGAAGACACAATCTCAGTTACCGGTAACGTATTACGTGATTACTTAACCGACCTGTTCCCAATTCTTGAACTGGGCACCAGTGCCAAGATGCTCTCTATCGTTCCGCTTATGCAAGGCGGCGGTTTATTTGAAACCGGTGCAGGTGGCTCGGCACCAAAACATGTACAACAGTTTAATAATGAAAATTACTTACGCTGGGATTCTCTCGGCGAATTTCTCGCCCTTGCCGTATCCTTTGAACACCTGGCAGAAACAACCGGCAACCAGCAAGCACAAATTCTTGCCAGCACCTTAGACAAAGCCACCGGGCAGGTTTTATCAAACAATAAATCACCACAACGCAAACTGGGCGAGCTGGATAATCGCGGCAGTCATTTTTATTTAGCACTTTATTGGGCGCAAGCTCTGGCCGAGAAAAACGAAGATACTGCCTTACAAGACAGCTTTAAAGACTTAGCTAAAAACTTAACCAAAAACGAGAAGAAAATCGTAGACGAACTCAATCGCGTGCAAAAAAAACCAGTTGATATTGGCGGTTACTACTTCCCCAATGATGAAAAAGCCAACCAAGCAATGCGCCCCAGCCAAACCTTTAACAGCGCATTAGGAGAACTCTAATGGCGATTGAAAAAGCCATATTGGCAGGTGGCTGTTTTTGGGGCATACAGGATTTAATCCGCAAACAGGCAGGCGTTGTTTCAACCCGTGTAGGTTACACAGGAGACAAAACCACACCTAACGCCACTTACCCAAACCACGGCACACATGCCGAAGCAATTGAAATTGAGTTTGATAATAAAGTGACTAGCTACCGCAAGATACTGACTTTCTTCTTTCAGATTCACGACCCTTCTACCTTAGACCGTCAAGGTAATGATCGTGGTTCTTCGTATCGCTCTGAGATTTTTTATACATCAGACGCTCAAAAAGAAATGGCATTAAAAACAATTAAAGATGTTGATGCATCAGGCTTATGGCCAGCACCCGCAGTTACCAAAGTTTCTGCTGCCAGTGCATTTTGGGAAGCAGAACCAGAGCATCAAGATTATTTAGAAAGAACTCCCAATGGCTATACATGTCATTATGTACGGCCTAACTGGGTATTGCCCGAGTCTAAATAAACCTTATTTTAGTAATAAGGAAATTATGGATTCTTCACATCCTCAACTATAGTAAACACATTAACCTATCAAAAAGAGATTTTAAAATGAGCAACACATTGAAAATTGGCGAAGCAGTACCCGACTTTGAAGCACCTGCCACATCAAATTTAACCTTCAAACTATCTGACTACAAAGGAAAATCGAATCTCGTCATTTACTTCTACCCTAAAGATAGTACACCTGGCTGTACAACGGAGGGTCAAGATTTCCGAGACTTAATGGAAGAATTTAAAGCCAACGATACCGAAGTATTTGGCGTTTCAAAAGATAGCATGAAGCGCCACGACAACTTTAAAACAAAGCAAGCGTTTAACTTTGAATTAATCTCCGATGAACCCGGTGATGTTTGTGAACTATTTGGCGTATGGCAATTAAAAAAGAATTACGGCAAGGAGTATATGGGTATCGTGCGTAGTACGTTTTTAATTGATAAAGACGGCGTACTACGCCAAGCATGGGATAAGGTTCGTGTAAAAGGCCATGTCGATGATGTATTAGAGGCAGTTAAAGCCCTTTAAGCTGAGTTTAAGGAATAGATAAATGAAAATTGAAGTACTCGGTCAAACCGAATTACGCCTTTCCAACTGGGAAGAAGACGGCATTGATATTGTGCTGGGCAAGCTCCCTCGTTTTAGCGCTTTAGCAATGTTCATCGCCTCACTCGGGCGTTGTACCTTTGCCGTGATTGACCATTATGCGCTCCGTATGGATGTTGAGATTGAGAATATTGTTACTCATTTAGAATGGGAGTTCGACGAAGACCCTACCCGCTTTAAAACCATTTGGATGAAAATTTACTGGCCTGAAATTCCTGAGAAGCGCCTTGCATCGGTTGAGCGCGCTGCACATAAATGTGCGATTTCAAACACAATACGAGATTGTGTGGATATTCAAGTTAAAGTGATTAAAAAAGTTTATCAGGAAAGCTAAGATGATACTTTTGCACGAAAGGTAAACAATCAAGCTAGTACTCCAACAATATAGGTTTGATGGGTACAGAGTAATCCAAAGCGTTCAAGACAAGGCTTGGGGTACAGGCATGGCTATTCCCTTATCAAGCCCCATAACGTAGGATGAACGTTTTGGTTTGCTCCCTTCGGGCGAGCCATCAAACCTATATTATTGGAGTACTAGATCAATCTCAGGTATATATTTGAAGTCTTTCGTATTATACGTCAAGATTTTTATTTTATTTTGAATGGCGGTAGCAGCTATTAGCGCATCGGGTATATCCAAGGTATGGCTTTTCGCATAAAGACTAATCAATTTCAATGCCAATATTGAGATATTTGGCGCTAAATGAATCACCTGAAATTTATTAATGAACCGTTCTAGTTTTTTCACTTCTTGCTTGTTTCTTGCGCCGTAAATTAACTCCATTGCCGTGATCGATGAAACAGCAAGTGGCGGAGTTAAGCCAGAGACTTGTTGTAATGTTTTTTGGTTATTTTTTAAAATCTCTATCAGAATATTGGTATCCAGTAGAATCATTTATCCCATGCCTTTTTACGAATAGAATCTTGAGTAACGTCAGCATCTTCCCAAAGCCCTGCAAAATCCGAAAAATCAATGGACTCTTCACTGTCCTGCTGAGCCTCTAATTCCTTTTTTAAAGTATCTCGAATATAGGCAGACACTGAAACATTTAATGCTCCTGCCTTTTGTTTAATCATTTCAAACATCGTTTCTTCAAAGTAGATTTGTGTTCTATGCATGACATTACTCCATTTATACATCATAATCATACATCAGATAGAGTTTAATGTAAATCTAATCAGCACCATGGCGCAACACCGCTAAAGTGCGTGGCATATACAAATCGGTGATATAGGTTGATTCAAGCACCAATTTTAACTCAGGTAAAATGGTTTGGTATTGATGATTATGCGAAATTCTTGAAATTTCTGGCTGGCGCTCCTCTGAAATCATCTCAAATTTTAATGGTAACAGCTCAAGGTCAAGCCCTTGCATATCAACCTCAGGCAAGTTCTTTAAAGTAAACTTAATCGACTCGCCCTGCGTTAAGGTTTTGTTGATTTTATGCTGATAAGATTTTGTGGTTTCAGTCACAGCCTTATCATCATCCCCGCCCTTTACTAACAGCAATTTGACCTTTTCAGTGCCAAAATACTTTATCTCAACCGCTAACACCAAACGACTTTTACTATCAAATTTTAGCTGATAACAAAAATCCAAATCACGTTGTAAGGTCAATCGACTCAAATCATCAAGATCAATCTCACGCACCCGTGTCACCTTGCAATCTAACAACGACATCCAAGCAGAAGAATACTCTTTAAGATAGCCACAATACTCTTGATAATTATCATCCTCTTTTAAAGCCACCACCACACGATGATTCACGTAACGCTCTAAAATAGGATCATACGCATTACCCACAGCAGAAAGCGCCGTGGTTCCCATCTTTTTAAGATAATCACTTTGAGTGGTCAACACCGCGCTAGAACCCGCGCCCTTCATACGGCTTAAAAACACATTTAACGCCTCACCAATCGCATCATTAAACATATTAAAAAAGATCCGCATATTGCGCTTAAAACGATGCCAAAAACTAGGGCTTGATACTCGTGCGACTTCTTTTTCGCGCAGTTGTTGCGAATCTTTTGAAAGCTCAGAATGATTACGATAAATCAGCCGAATATTATCAATATCATCGCGAAAGAAAACATACGAATTAATCGCATCGCCCGTAGCATTTTTAGCAGCTTTAGAAAAGTACAGCTCTAAACCATTGGTATAAACCTGCGTTTTACCCCAAATATGCTTGCCATCTTGCATCTCAAACGTCGTTTGAAAACCCTGTAAATCTTTTAAAACTTTATCCTTATTACGCCATTTCATCACATTAGAAAAAAGCGCACCTAAGAAAATAAAGCCAATTGTGAGTAGAAAAATATTATCCATTGGGCGAGTTTAGCGCACTTGGGCTTGATCGTGGCTTAATGTTTTTTACGAACGACTGATAGTCGTTACAAGATGAGCAGCTTTACCATGAAGGGCATGAAGAACACGAAGAAAAAGGCAATAGCTGAATCGTTGCTGAAACTCTATGCTGTTATGGATGAATTTAAGAGTCTAGTATAGAATCTAAAAATATCCTTAAGCTGGTGTAACAGGCACATTCTAGCAGGCTGTTGATTCTCTCTCAGGGTATTAGACGACAATTAACTTGACCGCCTAGCGACAACTAGCTTGGCCGGTTTTTAGTAATATTCAGATGTGTTAAATCAAAAGGGATTTAAATGTCTGGAA
>JALSJU010000113.1 GCA_026989145.1 Thiotrichaceae bacterium | reverse complement strand
CAAATGCAGCATCCATTGGTTGCGGTAAGTTTTAGAAATACTGCTGAGTGTGGTTTTTGCCGTATTTTTATAATGCCTGCCTATCCAAGTAATACTGTACCAAGCAGCAAAAAAGAAGACTAAGGAGAAAATATCTAAAGCAGTGATATCAATGGGCATGAATTGTTTAATTTGATTAAAGAAAGAGTAAACAAAGTATAGGTTATTTTTTAATTTGGGGTGTTGATAATATCTTTTATTAAACAAAAAAATAGCGCATCAACATGATGCGCTATTTTAATACCTGAATCAGTGACTTCACTACGGCGCAGTACGCAAGCTATTGATTAATCAGGGTTTAAAAAATGCCCGCTTAACCTAAGGGTGAAGCTAATATTTTTTAAAATCCCATGCTAAACCAATATCTTACGTTCTGTTATCCGTATTGAAGTCACGGATTCAGGTAATACTGAGTTGTTAAAAAATCAATTTAGGTCTTTTAAAATTACTACAGCACCACGTACTTGACCTACAGTGTAGCCTGTTGCTTTATCGTCAGGGTATAGCTCGGAAATTTTTGCCTGTACCTTAGCATCTATATTTGTGCCGTGACATTTGGTGCAAACTTCACCGACAGGTAATGCTTTCATGAAACGAAGTTGCTTTTTACCGTTATGCTCAACAATTTCAGAAAAGCCCATTTTTTTAACATCTTCACCTTTTGCTGCGCGTGCATCAAAGTCTTCTAAAACCGCTTTTTGCCATTCGTTAGGGATATTGATTGGGCTACGATTTTTAAGGCTAACGCGGCTGATGATTGCGTTAAATTCCTTCGCTTTTTCGGCTGCGATAGGGTTTGCTCTTGTATTACAAATATCTAAAGCATTAATCGGTCCGCCCGCTTTCATCGCGGCTTTTAATTCTGATTTTAATGCACCGCCGAAGGCTTTAGTGATTTTCTTCGCTTCATCAACAGCCGCTTTTTTATCAATTGCGCCAGATACATGATCAACCGCTTTTGTTGCCATTTCTCCCGCTTTAGCCGCTACTTCAGTCGATGCGCCTGCTGCTTCTGCAACTTCAGTGACTTTTTCAGCACCTTTGCTTGCAACATCTTTAGCAACATCTGTCATTTTATCACTGCCACCACAAGCGGTTAGCAAAACGCTAAGGCTAGATATAAGTACGAGTTTATTTATTGGGTTGTTCATGTTTCTTCCTTGAGTTAGTCAATCATTATAATAGTGAGGCGCGCGATGGTAACAAGTGTTTGACTATTTAGAAATGATAAATCTCAAAGCGTTGTCGTTATTTGCTACTTTGTAGGTAGTATTATCGTAGTGTTGTCGGTAGATAAACATCATAGCGGGTTGATTTTCCTGTAATTTCAAAGGCAGGTTTTATGGATTCTGTAAGTTTTTCTGCAAGGCGAGGGCGTTTAACCACGATACGTTTTTTGGCTTTAGTGAGAGCGTTAAGTAAAAGTGCTTCACTGTCATCATCTGTACCCACTATATCGTGAAAGAACTGCATTTCTTTTTTGACCTGCGCTGATTTATTTCGCTCAGGAAACATCGGGTCTAGGTAGATAACATCGGGTAGCGAATCGTTATCTAACAATTTTAGAACAGTGTTAGCATCTTGATTTAATAGTGTTATTCTCTTTAAAACTGTTTGTAACGCAGGGTCTGAATAAAGTGCTGCACGATTTAACGCATCCGCTAACAATGCATGAACAATCAGGTTGCGCTCAACCATGGTGACTTGAGAGCCAAGGCTTGCTAACACAAATGCATCGCCACCCATGCCAGCTGTTAAATCTAAAACGGTAGGATTTTGGGTTTTATGTAAGCCAATAGCTTTAGCAATATCTTGTCCCTTGCCACCACCGTGTAAACGACGGTGATTGGTTTTACCGCCTACAAAGTCGATATGGATAGACTCTATCTTTTGTTTTTTGCCTGTTTGGGTTATTTTGCGTAATTCAAGGTAATCTGTAGTGATGTGAAGTAGGTAACCCGCTTGAATCCGTGGATTGAGTAAGGGTAGCAAGGTCTTTTTGGCAAGTTGATCAAGCAGGCTTTTGGGGGTACCTTTGTCGGCGCTGATGGCGAAAGCTGGGTTCATTATGTACGGCTTTGATAGAAACTATGGGAGTATAATCCATAAAATAGGGTTGAGCCATACTCGTTGAATTAAACCAACTGTCATTCGTAGGTTATATCTCTCGAAGTAGGGTTTGAGGGGCTGTAAATCCGAAGAAGTTTGGTTGGAGTTATTATTAAGAGTTAGCCTCGGCCAGGGATGATAACGTCGAAGTAACCTAATAGCTAAGGAACCTCTGAATAACCTAGCTGAATTCTGCAGGTTTACAAGGCATGAAGTCCTAGGCGTATTTTTTGAGAATGGTCATTCCCTTCACAAAACAACAATGGAATTGATGCCTTGTAAGACCGCAGAATTTTATGAGACTTGATTAGGATCTCCTTAAGACAGGGATCATTTGTCGTTAGCCGATATTATGAAGCCACCGGTTTTATCCGGTGGTCCTCACCGATTACTTAGTAAATGTTAAAACAAAACTAACGGGTACGGCAGTAGCAATTGAGGGCAATTTTGCTAGTTCTTGAAGCTTCTGAATACCAGCTACCAGCCCAAAATCAGATGCTTGAATCATGATCGGATTTTTACTACTCACGACAAGTTTGTCATCAGTTGTAACTGCGATCACACTAAACTCAATATCTTTTTTTATACCGTGTAAATTAAGGTTAAGTGTTCCTGTAACAATTGATACCCCATTTGTTGGTTTGTTCTCGATTTTTGCAGAAATGGTTGCCGTAGGGTTACTTTCAGTTTTAAATAGATGCTTCTGCATTCGCTCATTACGAATATCAATACCTGTATTTACGCTAGAAAGGTCAAGTTTAACAACTAGATCGCCTTCTTTAGAGAAAGAGCCTGATAGTTTATCAATAGTATGCACTTCACCCGCCGTTCCTTTTTTGATAGATACAAAACTTAAAGAGGAAAGAGAGTTATCAAGGGTCATAGACTCTACTGCTTTTTTTTCATGTGACCCTGCATATGATATTTGAGCGAAGGTTATCGCAACAAAGAGAGTAAGTAGTTTTAAAACTTTTTTCATATCAATTACCTATTTGTGAATTAATTTAATGTTTAGGAAGTCCTTGTATCAGTGGCGAAACAAAAGTGGCAGAATTTAATCATATTATCCTGTAATTTGACGATTTGTAATGATATAGATCTAGTCTATTGTTTCTTACCACTAATCATATTCGAAACTAAGCCTGACACTACAAATGCATGCAACTAGCGCCAAAGTCTAATCTTTTAACGTCCATTAACACAACCTTGTATTATTCGTACTTTTCCTGCTTCTGATAAATATCAAGAGTATCAGTCTTAACTGAAACCAAACTGAAACTTTAGGTCTTAAGTCTTAAATAATGGAATGTTTTTACAGTGAAATTAGCACAGGCTGTCTTTATTAATGACTCTATATTTACCTTTTTATCGTGATGTTAATCAACTAAGGATAATAATATCAGTAGCTTACTCGGCTAGAGGCAAATAAACTCTTACAGAAAGCCCACCTAATTTAGATTGTGAGAATTCTATTTTACCAGCATAAAGTTCAACAATATCTTTGACAATAGCCAAACCTAACCCTGTGCCAGTGATTGATTCATCAGCTCTTACCCCTCTTTGTGTTAGAGTTGATAATTGTTGTTTATTACAACCGTTGCCATTATCTTCTATATGAATAATAACATTTTTTTCTTGTTGCTTAATCGTGCAGTGAACGAGTCCAGCAGACCATTTGCAGGCATTATCTAACAAGTTACCAATCAGTTCTAGCATGTCGTCACGATCGGCTGAGAAGGTAAAATTAGGCATAATATTGCATGTAAAGTTAAGTTCTTTATCATGATATACGCGTTGTAAAACGTTAATTAAACCTGAAAGCTCTTTATCTGGATAAAATCTTTGGCCCGGTGTACCAGCACCGACTAACATGGCTCTTTTTAACTCACCCTCCATTAACTGGAGTATTTTCTGCGTATTAACGTGTAACTCATTGCGGATGCTTTTGGGTAACTCATTATTATCAGATTCAGCTAACTGCATAAGTAAGTTTAGAGGGTGTTTAAGGCTGTGCGCTAGATTACCTGTAGAGTTTCGAGAACGTTTAAGTTGCTTTGATAGTTGTTGTAGCAAGTGATTAACTTCATCGACAAGGGGGATAATTTCACTAGGTACTTGCTGGGAAAGAGTTTTTATTTTACCGGTCGAAAGGGCTTGAAGCTGTTTTTTTATGGCAGAAAGTGAGCGCAGTGACTGGCGCACAATAAAGCCTTGAATTAATAATAAAGCAGTAAATATAGCCACGGCTGCCATTGCAAAATAAAGATTGAAAGTACGCAATGCCGTTAATAAATCATTGGTATCTTCTGCGACGGTGATTGTAATAGGATGATTAAAGCGCTTAAAACGAGAAGTCCATTGTAATAAACGTTGCCCATCAGGGCCATCAGTCTTTTGCACGATGATCTGCCCTGTACTTACGGGAGGGTGCTGTAAGGTTTGATCCCAAAGAGAGTGCGAGCGTAAGGTTAATTTATTACTACTAACGACATAATAATGCCCCGAATAGACTTGCTGATAAATATGACCTACCTGCAAATTCTTTAAACTAAGGTCACCTTGAGGGGACTGTTGCAACCCCGCAAGTAGTGCCTGAGCATCATGCTCTAAGCGCGTCAGCATCATATTTGTTGTAATATGGCTAATACTGGTGTTGACCAACCACCATACCAATGCAGTAAGTACTAGTAGGCTTATCCCTAAACCCAAATGAAGACGATTTTGTAAAGACTTCAACGGGGTTTCTCAGGAAACACATAGCCTTGATGGCGGCGTGTTTGCAAAATATCTTTTCCTAGTTTATTGCGTAAACGTCTTACATAAACCTCTATAACATTGCCATCACGCTCTGTATCACCTTCGTAGACATGTTCAATGAGACGGTTTTTAGATAAAATCGCATCTGGGTGCATCATAAAATAATGTAACAAGCGAAATTCAACATGTGTCAGCTTGTGCTTTGCTCCATCTTTTGCTGTAACCGTTTGAGCCTCATTGTCCAGCGTAATACCTGCTAGACTTAAATTTGAAGATGCTTCTCCGTGACTGCGACGAATGAGAGCATTGACTCTTGCAAGTAATTCTTGCATGTAAAAAGGCTTGCCAAGGTAGTCATCGGCCCCCATTTGGAGTCCATCGACGCGCTCACTCCAGCCGTTTCTTGCGGTTAAAATTAACACTGGAGTTTTATTTCCTTTACTGCGCCAATTTTTTAAAACCTCTAAACCTGTTCGTTGAGGTAAGCCAATATCAAGAATGATTAATTCGTAGGGTTCTTCATCGCCTTTAAATTCACCATCAATACCATTATCAGCAATATCAACAGCATACCCAAACTTATATAACTCTGACTTCACTTGTGCAGATAATTTTTGGTCGTCTTCAACTAATAGTACCCGCATTAGTCTTTCTCCTTCTCAATAACCATCCCAGTTACTGCATCGACTTTTAACTCCCAAACTACGCCTTTTTTATCAAGCACCTCAAGTTCATAGATTAAGAGCTCATCATGGTATTCCAGCTCCACTTCAAGTATTTTTCCTTGAACTTTCTTACGCGTAATTTTTAGTATTTTTTCTAAGGGGAGAATTTCACCTGTGCGTAACAATTTATAAGCCTTATCATGATCGTCATCAGCAAAATTATTAGTAGAACTAATCAGCATAAAACTTATGATGGTAGACAGAATTAATCGTCGTCCCATCGTCCTATCCCAGGTATATTAACCGCATCATCATCATATGATCCTTTTTCAGCATAGGTGTGACAAGCGGCACATTTACTAAATGAACCTAGCTTAGGGTTATCTTTCACCATGCGTTTTGGTATCTCATTATGTTTGCGAATAAAGTATGGCGTTTCTGTAATACGTAAAGGTGAATCCGTTTTACTCAATGAATTCATTATACGTCTTGATCGTTTGTAATTAGCGTGATCAGCAGCATTTTTAACAAGGTATTGGGTTAATTTAGTTTGTACATCCTTATCAAGTTCTGCATTTTCATCAAAATGATTTTCCAAGTCCCCCATCATTTTTGTCCAAGAACGTGCAGGCAGTAAACCAGGTTGGTAGGCAAAATGACAGCTGCCACATTCTTCTTTATACAGTGCATTCTTTACGGGAGCAACATCGAGTTTTTTAGAAAAAAACTTACCCAAATAGCCTTTTTCGTGGCGCTCATTTTTTTCATATCTATCATCATCGGCTATGACAATCGCGGTGGTTAATAAAATTCCAGCAATGCCTGTTGCTGTAATTATTTTCGTTAAGCTTTTCATCGTACTTATCCTCTTATTTTGTATCAAAGTTTTTGTAGATAGCTAAGAATATCAGCTTGCTCTTGCGCACTGCATTCTCGTCCTACAGTCCATTTACAGTTTCGTTTAAACCATTTTTTTATCTTCTTAACATCTGTTAGGCGCTTGTTATAAGCACTGGGTGCCATAGGTTTAATTTCTTTACCTGTTTTAACGTGTTTTCCTGCTTGGGTTAAATCATTACCATGGCAGTTAGTGCAGCTACGCATTTTTCCTGTTTTTTGATTCTTAAATTCTTTACTCCACATTGCTTGCCCAGCTTTTGCATCAATGCTAGTGACACCTTGGGCTTTATATTGCGTGAACATATCACTGATAGCATCTGCAAATATTACTGTTGATGCAGAGAAAAGAACCACTGTAATACCTAATTTTCGTATCATTTTTAACTCCTTAATTGTTTAATGTTTTTTGGTTTGTTTATAGCCTGTGATCATACTTTTAATTAAATTCTCATTGTGCTGAAGGCTAGTTAAAATAACGCCAAGCACATGAAAGATGATTAAAATCAGAGTAAAATTGGCAAAAAATTCATGCATTTCTTTAAAAAGGTTTGCCACTGAATTATTAATACTATTTGCTAGTCCTGCTAATGGACCTGAAAATTCTGCCACGCCGTATGTAAGTAATCCAAACAATAGCGTCATCGTCAGGCTAAGCAAAAGGGCAACAACCATTGCCCCACCCGCAGGGTTATGCCCTAAGTAACGCTTTGCCCGAAATTGATACACTTCTATGATGTACGCAATTACGGCACTAGGCCTAATAACAAAATCACTAAAACGAGCATAACGAGAGCCAATAAAGCCCCAAATTAAACGTAAAGCAATTAAAGCCATCATGGTGTAACCGGTATACACATGAATAGTAGGGAAATCATCCTCAGTGAGATAAGAAATGGTGAAAGTGGCGACCAGACTCCAGTGAAACAGTCGGATGAAAATATCCCATACTTTTGTTTGTTGCTGAGTATCCATGAGCATTTCTTTACTTGTTTAACTGTAAAGAGCATATAACGAGCAACTGAAGTCAACCTGAAATCTTCGTCAATCTATCCCAAATCTAGCCCAGATATTTTATGAAGGCGATTGTGAAATTGAAAATAAGATAATCTATTCAAATAGTTACACTAAAAAATAATAGGTTTTAAAAATTACAGTTTGTATCTGAATGTCTTTATGAGGAATAGAGCTTCGAATGTTGCACACAAGTGAGTCTTAAGAAGAAAAAGGGGAGGAGGGGGTTAATAATGCGGTGGAGGTGCTTCGTCTTGTGCTTCGGAAGCAGGTATTTCTTCTTGGCTGATTGAGTCGATTTTTTCTTGTAAGAATTTAAGCTGGACTTCTAATACTTGGATTTGTTGTTGTTGAAGGTGCACTTCTCTGCTGAGTGTTTCAATGGTGCTTTCTTGCTCCATTGATAAGATTTCTAGGTTTTCAATTCGTTTGTTCATGTTTTTTTAACCACGAAGGACACGAAGTTGATATGACTACCCTTCGTGTTCTTCATATTCTTCGTGGTAAATCGAGTTAAAGTAGGTTGCGTCCTTTTTGCGAAGCAATTCGTAAACGCAGCGCATTCAATTTAATAAAGCCTTCGGCATCTGCCTGATTATAAGAGCCTTTATCATCTTCAAAGGTGGCGATATCTTCATCAAATAATGTGTTGTCAGATTTTCGTCCTACGCAGGTGACAGAGCCTTTATACAATTTTAAGCGTACTGTTCCGTTTACATACTCTTGCGATTCATCTATCATTTTTTGCATCATTTGGCGCTCAGGGCTCCACCAAAAGCCGTTGTAAATCATCTCGGCATATTTTGGCATTAAGGCATCTTTTAAATGCGCGACTTCGCGATCTAAGGTGATTGATTCGATTGAGCGATGCGCTTGTAGCATGATGGTGCCACCGGGGGTTTCGTAACAACCGCGTGACTTCATGCCGACGTAGCGGTTTTCAACAATGTCTAAACGACCCACACCGTTTTCCCCACCAAGTGAGTTTAACGTTTCTAGCATTGTTGCAGGGCTTAACGCTTTGCCATCCAGTGCCACCGGATCGCCTTTTTCGTAAGTCAGTTCGATATAAGTTGGTTTGTCGGGCGCATCTTCGGGTGATACCGACCAACGCCACATATCATCTTCAGCTTCATTCCATGGGTCTTCTAAAATGTCGCCTTCGTAGGAAATGTGTAAAAGGTTCGCATCCATTGAGTAGGGGGACTTTTTACCTTGCTTTTGGTAGTCAATTTCTATGCCGTGTGCTTCGGCGTATTCCATTAATGATTCACGTGAGCTTAGCTCCCACTCACGCCATGGTGCGATAATTTTAACGCCTGGTTTTAGCGCATAGGCTCCGAGCTCAAAACGTACCTGATCATTGCCTTTACCGGTAGCGCCATGACAGATGGCATCAGCACCAGTCTCGTTGGCGATTTCGATTAATCGTTTGGATATAAGCGGACGCGCGATGGATGTACCGAGTAGGTATTCACCTTCGTAAACCGTGTTGGCGCGGAACATGGGAAAAACAAAGTCTTTTACAAATTCCTCACGTAAATCATCAATAAAAATTTCTTTAACGCCGGCTGCCTTTGCTTTGGCACGTGCCGGTTCAACCTCTTCACCTTGTCCGACATCGGCGGTAAAAGTGACTACTTCACAGCCGTAGGTTTCTTCTAACCACTTGATGATTATGGAGGTATCTAAACCGCCAGAGTAGGCGAGGACGACTTTTTTAACGCTTTGTTTTTTTGCAGATGACATGATTCTTAAACCAAATAAATTAAAACAGGCGAACATTATACCTTTCTTGTTAGAATGCGCGACATGCAAATACACAAAAACACCTCATTAAAAGCATTAAATACCTTTGGCGTTGATG
>JALSJU010000112.1 GCA_026989145.1 Thiotrichaceae bacterium | reverse complement strand
CATCAAGCAAGACTGGAACGCAGGCCGTCATGGTGAAGCCATTGGCCGTGGATTCGCAGAAGTGATTGCCGTGGTCGCAGGCACAAAAGGCATTGACAAAGTCGCAAAAGGTGCAAAAATTGCGGGAGCTGTTGATGATATTGCCAAGAGCTCTAAAACAGTGGGGCGGCATGTTAATGATATTGCTGGAGCCGGGGGAAAGAGTGCTGAAATTCCAAATAATGCATTAAATGGAAAATATGCTCGTCGCTCAGATATTTTTTTCCGGTCTTCTGATGAAGTAAATGCCTCGTTTCCATCAGGATGGGAGCCACCTTATAAGCCAGGAACACGAGTTACTGAATTTATAACTACCTCTGATGATATTTATGTTCGAGTTCATGGTGAAACAAATAAGACACGATCATGGATGATGAAACGTGAAGGTATTGATGGCTTAACCCCTCAGCAAATTAAATCTAAATACGCATTACCTGAAGTTCCTACGTATATGTCTGAAGTTCATGTACCTAGTGGTACACGAATTAGAACAGGAAAGGTAAATCCTGTTTTTGATGGGAATGGTAATGCTACACAGTATGAGTTACTGCAAAGGTTACCTGAGTCGGTATTTAAAAATACTATAAGGTTAGACTAATGACAAAATTGAATTTTAGTATGAATGATGGTGTTTTAATAGTGCAAGGTAAGGAAATAAAATTACCTTACCCCGCAGTCCAAGCTCTAGATTATCAAGGGTTAATTGTGGTTAGGGTGGATCCTGAGGTTGGTCAAATATTCAATCGTAATGTTTTTGCTTTAGATGCTAACGGTGGGGTGAAATGGCAAATTACTGAAAGTCCGCATGGTACAGAAGTAGACAAGCCGTATACTTACATAACCATTTCAGAAGACAATCAACTCATTGCAGGAAATTGGAACGGCGTAGATTATGCTGTTACTTTAGATGATGGCAGTATAACTCCAATATCTTTTATTAAATGAAACCGGCCTTACCCTATTAGGCAGAAAAATAGATAAATATTTTTATGAACATACCACCGGCAAAAGCCGGAGGATTGCCCAAAAGTAGTGAAGCTGTGAAATATAATGTATATCACATTCTGGGTGAAGCCGTCGAACAAGTCGGTGGGTTTTTCACAGGAATCGGTGAAGTGGCCTATGAAACAGGAGCAGAACTGGCTTCTCTTGGCAGCAGCATAAAAAGGACATCCATAATTTAATCACCCATGAATTTGGCGTAGTTACCCAAATAACCGATGAAGATTCACGACATCGGCAGTAGTGCTGAAAAGTGGTAAAGTAGTGGAACAAGGACTAACAGAGGATGTTTGTGGTAATCCGCAAAACCCGTATACTCAAAAGTTAATAGAGGCAGTTCCACGACTTAACTCCTAAAGGCACATTGATGAAAACACTATTCTTCGGCTTACTACTTATATCAACAACGCCAATTACTGCTAAAAGTCTACCCAAAGACAAAAACCTAGGCATAGCCGTAAACCCTTTTTACCTTTTTGTAGTAACACCATCGGGAAAAGGGGAGCAGTATTTAAGTGCGACCATTTCTCACTTTAATCATAATAAAAAAGTTGAAATTGCGATGCCCTTACACCGAATGCGTTTAGGTAGTTTTCAGCAAAAAACGCTCGACTTGCATTACCGAAAATATTTGAGAAGCTCGATTAGCGGCCCTTACATTAGTGGCTTTACCCGCTTTGCTAAACTAGAAAGAAATTCTGAAAGTGAATTTAAAGTAGGCTTTGGTGCAGGTGTAGGCTTTAAGCTATTTCACCCTAGCGGCGCATACTGGGGCGCTAGTCTAAACGGGGGCATCTACCCTAAAGCCAGCCAGAAATTTACCACCAGCGACTTGTTTGTCATCACAGATAATAACCGTTTTATTTTTGATGTGGAGTTGTTTAAATTTGGTTATGCTTTTTAGCATGCTTTGTTAGATTTTACACTCTAAAGAACTTTTCTCTAAGTCAGCTCAACATTTCTTCCAGCACCAGTATTATCAAGTATTCTAATGAAGTATAAAGTTGCTAATGGTAGCCGGCCAAATACTGTGTTCATTGTAATACAGTATTACAAGTAACTAAGACTGATTCAACATCTCCTTCAAGTACTCACCCGTAAACGAACCCTTGGTTTTAGCAATATCCTCAGGTGTGCCTGTGGCAATTATTTTACCACCGCCGCTGCCGCCTTCTGGGCCAAGGTCAATAATCCAATCAGCCGTTTTGACAACATCCAAGTTATGCTCAATAACGATAATAGTATTACCTTCATCACGCAGGCGGTGCAATACGGTTAGTAGCACATCAACATCATGGAAATGTAGCCCTGTAGTGGGTTCATCTAAAATATAGATGGTTTTACCTGTACTGCGTTTGGATAGTTCTTTGGCGAGTTTAATGCGCTGCGCTTCACCACCTGAAATGGTAGTAGCTTTTTGCCCTAGTGTGATATACGACAAACCGACATCGACCAGTGTTTGTAGTTTTTGTTTGATGCCCGGTATTTTTTGAAAGAACTCCAAGCCCTCTTCTACCGTCATTTCTAAGACCTCGAAGATATTTTTACCTTTGTACAAGGCATTGAGTGTTTCGCGGTTGTAGCGTTTGCCGTCGCAGACATCACAGGTGACGTAAACATCGGGTAAAAAATGCATTTCTACTTTGATTACGCCATCACCTCGGCACGCTTCACAACGCCCGCCTTTGACATTAAAGCTAAAACGACCGGGTAAATAACCGCGTGAACGGGCCTCGGCAGTAGCTGCAAATAGCTCTCTTATTGGCGTAAAAACGCCCGTGTAAGTAGCGGGATTTGAGCGAGGTGTGCGCCCGATTGGGCTTTGATTAACATCGACGACTTTATCAAAAAAGTCTAAACCTTCAATCTTTTCTAACGGTGCCATTTTCAAGGCAGAGTTATGCAAGTGATGCGCAATATTTGGATAAAGAGTCGCATTAATAAGCGTTGATTTACCCGAGCCTGAAACACCGGTAATACAGGTCATCAAGCCGACTGGGATTTCTGCGGTTACGCCCTGTAAGTTATTGCCGGTAGCACCTATTATTTTGAGCATTTTTTTCTTGTTAATCTTAACGCGTTTTTTCGGGATTTCTATTTTACGTTTTCCTGACAAGAACTGACCCGTCATTGACTCAGCGACTTTTTCAATATCCTTCGGTGTACCCTGTGCAGTGATATAGCCACCATGGTCGCCTGCCCCTGGGCCAATGTCGACCACATAATCCGCCATGCGAATTGCATCTTCATCATGCTCTACCACGATGACTGTGTTGCCTAAATCACGTAAATGTTTCAGCGTTTTTAATAAGCGGTCATTGTCTCGTTGATGCAAACCAATCGAAGGCTCATCCAGCACATACATCACGCCGACCAAGCCTGCACCAATTTGTGAGGCGAGGCGAATCCGCTGTGCTTCACCGCCTGACAAGGTTTCTGAGCTTCGGCTTAGGGTTAAATAATCCAAGCCAACATTGACTAGAAACTCTAAGCGCAATTTTATTTCACGAATGATTTTATCGGCAATTTTGGCTTGCTTGCCTTTTAAAGCAATCGTCTCAAAAAAATTGAAACATTCACCAATCGCCATATCGGTAATACTGGATAGGTTTAAGTCGGTGATAAAAACATGGCGCGCGGCCTCATTTAGGCGCTGTCCGTCACAGCTGGTGCAATGTCGAATCGTCATGTATTTGACCATTTCTTCACGAACTGAATTTGAATCGGTTTCTTTATAACGACGTTCTAAATTATGAATAATCCCTTCAAAAGCGTGAGTGCGCTGAAAAACTTGCCCTTTTTTACCTTCATAGGTAAAGTGGATTTTCTTTCGTCCACTGCCATATAACAATACCTTTTGGACCTTTTTAGGCAAGTCTTGAAAAGGCGTTTCAACATCAAAATCATAGTGATCTGCCAATGACGTAATCATATGAAAATAGTAAAAATTGCGTTTATCCCAGCCACGTATAGCACCATCTGCTAAACTATTTTGTGGCTTAGATACGACTTGTGCTTCATCAAAAACCTGTTCTACGCCCAATCCATCACAGGTTGGGCAAGCCCCAGACGGGCTGTTAAAAGAGAATAAGCGCGGCTCTAATTCTTGCAGTGAATAACCACATTGCTTACAGGCGTAGTTTGCCGAGAAAACCAATTCGTCATTGTTCTTAGCGTCCTCCTCATCCATCCATGCAACTACTGCTAAGCCCTCAGATAAACGAAGCGTCGTTTCAAAGGATTCTGCTAAGCGTAACTGTAAATCATCGCGTACTTTTAATCGGTCAACCACCACTTCAATGGTATGTTTGATACGCAGTTTAAGCTCGGGCACTTCATCCAAATCATAAACCACGCCGTCGATGCGCACCCGCAAGAACCCTTGTCCTTTTAGCTCCTCAAACAGCTGTATATGCTCGCCTTTGCGGTTACGCACCACTGGCGCAAGTAGCATTATTTTACTACCTTCTGGCAATGCCATCACTTGATCTACCATTTCGCTAACCGTTTGCGCGTTTAGCTCGGTATTATGTTCTGGGCAACGTGGCTCACCTGCACGGGCATACAGTAAACGTAGGTAATCATAAATCTCGGTAATCGTACCAACCGTTGAACGTGGGTTATGCGAGGTAGTTTTTTGCTCAATAGAGATAGCGGGGGATAAACCTTCAATATGATCTAAATCAGGCTTTTCCATCATCGATAAAAACTGCCGCGCATAGGCTGAAAGAGATTCAACATAGCGGCGCTGACCTTCTGCAAAAATTGTATCAAATGCCAGTGATGACTTACCAGAACCAGACAAGCCTGTGATCACAATCAACTTGTCGCGAGGGAGATCAAGGTCGATATTTTTAAGGTTGTGGGTACGCGCACCGCGCAGAGATATTGTTTTCACTAGGTTTCATCCAATTATTAATTATCAATTTATCCATAAAGCGAATCTGCTATTATCCACGCCTTAAAACTCAAAATCCAATGAATACATCAAAATGAATTCAATTGAAATCCGCACCGCAATTTCCTTATCGACAGTATTCGCTGTGCGTATGCTTGGGCTATTTATGGTATTGCCGATTCTACCGTTATTTACCCAACACTTAGAGCATGCTACACCTTTTTTAATTGGTTTAGCGATTGGTATTTATGGCTTAATGCAGGCCATTTTTCAAATCCCTTTGGGCTTATTATCTGACAGAATTGGTCGTAAGCCCGTGATTATTGGCGGTTTAACCGTGTTTGCCATTGGTAGTATGGTTGCTGCAAGTAGTGACAATATTTATATCGTCCTCATAGGCCGAGCCATTCAAGGCAGTGGTGCGATTGCGGCAACAACGATGGCGCTTGCCGCTGACTTAACCCGTGAGGACCACCGTGCTAAAGTGATGGGCTTTATTGGCATGAGCATCGGTATTGCCTTTGCTGTGGCGATGGTACTTGGCCCTGTCATTAGTCATCTTGCTGGATTGTCGGGCGTATTTTGGACAACAGCGCTCCTCGCGATAATGGGTATTGCCTTAATACTATTCGCCGTCCCAACACCTAAACACACCAAGTTACACCGCGATGCAGGGATTATGGGTGACTATATCAAGCCTGTTTTACAACAAAGCACTTTGCTGCGCATGAACGCTAGTGTGTTTATTTTGCACCTTTTAATGACTGCTAATTTTAGTGTTTTACCGTTGATTTTTAGAGATCATTTACAGTTAGAGTCGGCACAGCATTGGAAAATTTATCTCCCCGTGTTGGCGGTGTCTTTACTGTTTTCATTACCGATGATTATTATTTCTGAGAAGTATCGAAAAATTAAAACTGTTTTTATTATTGCCGTGACCTTTTTGATTATTTCCCAAATTGTTTTAGCGCTTTCACCTTTCAGTTTTTATCCCTTATTAGGCGCATTTTTATTATTTTTTATTGGCTTTAACTACCTAGAAGCAGTGCAACCGTCACTGGTTGCCAAGTATTCTGATGTAAACAACAAAGGTACGGCGATGGGTGTCTACTCTAGCTCGCAATTTTTAGGTATTTTTGTGGGCGGACTCATCGGCGGGTTAGTCTTACAAAACTGGGGAATATCCGGGGTATTTATTTTTAGTGCGTTTATGGCGCTTCTGCTTCTCATCGTAGCAATCAGTCTGCCACAACCGGATTTTTTCAAAAACCAGCTAATCAAACTCAAGACTCATTTATTAGAAAAGCCAAGTGAAACTACGCAACAGTTACTCGCTATCAAAGGAGTTGAGCAAGTGGCAATTTCAATCGAAGAAGGTGTCGCTTACTTAAAAATAGATAAGCAACAATTAGTAGAAAAAGAACTTAACGAATTTAGCACTTTTTAATAGAGCCTGTAAATAATTCGGTGTAACTACACAGCGAGCAGTAGAAGTGACAGTAACTGCTCAGGTGCAAGCTGAGTAGTTACGTTACTACATAATTACTCTTCAAGTTTTAATACTAGGTAGCCTGCATTACCATGACCAATAGTAATATTCACTTGGCCATTATTAACGCTACTTTCAAAAGATGTTCCTAATATTGATTTAATGCTTTTAGGCTTTATTCCCTTAAAGTTAACGCTGATCGTTTCATCATTATCACTGTGGTTAGAGATGATTAAGTAAGAAAAACCTTTATAGTCCCGAGTGCCAACATTAACGTATTCACTGCCTGTAAAATTCGCTTTCCATGTTGTCCAGTGTGGGCGTTTTATAATAGGTGCTATTGTGTCTAACTCTTTAAAAACACGTTTAATTTCAGGCGCCCAAACTTGGTTTTGGAACGGCTTAGGGTCAAGAATATTACTACCATCACCATTACCATCGCGCCAAACCGATATTACTTTACCGCCTTGAATAATGCCAAACCAAAGTGAGGGAATAAATTTGTCTCCCAAATACGTTTGTAACTGAATCACATTTGCGGGAGCATGTTCAGCCTGTGTTACTCCCATAATACCCAATGTTTGCTTAGGCGCGCCTTGAGCTGGTGAGCCTGCACTACCTAGTCCCACGTATGCTCCCGTCATATCCATTAAGTGCTTATTATACATTCGGGCTACACCAAACTGACCATTCAGATAAAAGATCGGTCGAGCACGCCTACCGCTACCATCTTTATCATTGGCATTAATATAATCCGCCCAGACTTTTTTAAAGGTGTATTCCTGTAGTTTTTGATTTTCATTGTCTAAGTAGTGAAATAAAAATGCGTAGGGCTTCCCCTTAGACTTCACATAGCGGTGCATATCTTTCATACGGGTAACTTCATCCCCCACTACTGAACTGTACGGCCCCTCTTTTCCATTAGGTTGCGTATTGCTCGAGGCACCCATACCGACCAAATATTCGAGGCCAGCATCGAAGGCTTTAATAACGTGACTGCGATCATACATACCAATCACACCATTGAAGCCGTGCGCTTTATACTGCTTTAATTGCTGTTTAAAATAGCTATCATCCTCAACGCTACCTCGTGAAATTAGTTTTGGAATGATAGGCGTCCATTTTCCGTTCTTTTTAACACTGAAGTTACCTAGTTTATCAACACGAATATAATCACTACTAAAGAAACTCTTATCCGCAACAGGCTCTCTGGGAGTCACTTCATTTTTAATTTCAATAATTTTAAAATCATCTAAAAATACTCGGGCAACACGCTTCAAATTTGAACCATTTTCTTTAACAGCTTTCGGTCTATAAAGAGCAATAGGTTGACGTCCTTCAACAGGTACATCTTCATACTTTTCAATATCTGTGCTAAACGCACGTGTGGTTGTAAACGCACGCCAAGTAATGTTACCCGACTCTAGTGGAATGAAAGGCAACAGGATTTCTTGCCACTGATTACTTTTAGACACATTCCAATCAATGCCAGCTGAACCAGAAATATCATAAGGAAATAAATCGATTGAAATATTTTGCCCATGCACTTGACCTTTTTTAAAGATCATTTTCACATAGGCGCTAAGTAAGTATTTTTTGCCTTTTTCTACAGGAAACTCGGGCGAAACTAAAGCATTGGTATAGTGGTGAGTGGTTAGCTCAACACTACCACTGCCGTCCTTGGCATGGGAGTCTTTTGAAAAACTATGCTTATCGGCATTAATATAAGAATCTAAATTTATAAAATTTGAATTCCTACCTACTAATAAGTTAGGGCTACGGCTATCAACCAAGCGCTCAGGAAAAACTTCTGTGTTAATAGGGTCATCGCTCTCACCGTTACCCCCTCCGCCACAACCCAATAGAGCAGATGTTGTTAAAAACAGTAAAGTAAATAAAGGTTTTTTCATAATTATCCAGTTGAATAAATGACCTTTGAAGTCAATTCTTTTTAAAGCGAAAAATGTACAAAGCTATTATATTGAGACAGCTATTTGTTCAAACAATTCAAGTAAAAGAAAAAATAGCTATCAAAGAAAAGAACCTTGACATAAATCCATGGCTTTTCCGAGATTTACTTCTATATTAAAGATAAGCAGAACAATTTAACGGAGTAAACGTCATGGGCACTAAAACCGTACAGAAAACTCTGCAAGAAGCTTATCAAAGTATGCTGTCGCATGTTGAAGAACTTGTTGATAAAGATAAAAAGCCACTTAAAGAAGCCTTTGCAGAAGCCGAAGAGAAACTCAGTGAATTGCGTGAGCTTAGCCGAGAAGAAGTTGAGCACATCAGTAGCGAGATAAAATCAAACTTGTCTGATATTGGGGAAGCCAGCCACCAGTTAAATCAGAGTTTAAAAGAGAATTTATCTTATGATGCCGCTTATTTAGCTGATAGCATTTGGAATAGCTTATCAAAAGTTGCCGATAAAACACGCGTTGAATTAACCGAGTTTAGCCAAGAGTTGCGTGAACGCATGTCAACGGATGCAAGTAGCCAGTCTGATCAGCAACAACGCTGGTTTAATGATGCTATGCAGTGGCAAGGGGATTATGAATCAGCCTTAAAGCAGCTCGATTCAATACGAGCCTTTGTCCGTAAAAATATGAGAGAAACTACAAAATACAGTCAATCAGTTATTAAAAATACAACCGAGCAAAATGAGCATGACCAGTTGGCTCAAAAGAACCAAGAGATTTGTGATGCTGTGCACGAATTCCACAAAAATATATCTCATCAGATGTGACCCGTAACTACTGACTAAGTATTCAGCAAGGAGAATATCATGATTACTGAAATCCCCATTAATGAAGCACATATTTTTGCTTTTGAAGTCAGCGGTAAGCTGGTCGAAGCTGATTATGCCGAATTTCGTCCCAAGCTTGATCAGCTACTTAAAAAAGAACGACCTTTATCGTTGCTAATCAAATTAAAGGACTTTGATGGTTGGACTGCAAAGGCTGCGTGGGAAGACCTAAAGATCGGCTTTAACCACGATGATGATTTTTTGCGTATCGCTATTGTTGGTAAATCGCTATGGGAACAGGTAATGGCTGAACTGGGTAACCTTTTTTTAGCAACTAAAGTGCGTTATTTTGACGATACCTCAATAGCCTTATCTTGGCTTAACGAAGTTAAAAATAAAGCAGAAAGAGATGAATACAAAGGCTACAGGCATATTTTAGTTGCCAATGACTTCTCCAGCTTTTCTCAAGATGCTTTAAAAAAGGCTACTGAGTTAGGCGCACCCTTTCAATCAAAAATTACAGTATTACATGCAGCAGAGCTACTTTCTGTGGATATTTACCCAAGCCTTGGTGAGCTAGCAGTACCGCTAATCACAGAAAACCCCGAATTCGAAAAGAAAAATTTAGCAAGAATAAATAAACAGTTAGATCAACAACTAAAATCCATTGACTACTCTAAAGAACTCATCTCAACAGAAATAATTTCTGGTCACCCTGTCGATCATATTATTGAGTTTGCAAAGCAGAATAACGTCGATTTAATCGTCATGGGGTCACATGGTAAACGAGGACTTTCTCGTTTATTAGGATCTGCCACCAATGGTGTTATTAATCACGCACCTTGTGATGTGTTGACAGTGGTTTAACAGTAACTCTGGGAATCCAGAGTTACTGGATTCAAAGTCAAAACTATATCCCATATGTTATACTTGGATTTAATTATAAAAATAAGCCTTCACGTGTAGCGATGACTAAATTTAAACGGATAAGAAAAATCTAACTTTATCCTTACTAGTCGCACCACATTTTTTATAAAAACTAATAGCCCCAAAGTTATTGTCGGGGGGTTGCCACTGAATATGGGAGCAGTGTAGTTGTTTAGCCAACCCTTTAATACTAGCCATGAATCTAGTGCCTAGCTTTTCACCTCGTGCTTGCTCCAAAATATACAAACAGTCCATATGTAAAAAGTAATCGGCATCCCATGTTGATAGCTCTTTTGTTGCTGTTGCATAGCCAAGCAATATTCCGTTTCTTTCTGCAACTATACAATTCAATACTGGGTTTTCCTGAAACAAACATTTGCTAAGTTTTGCTTCTTTTCCATCAACGTTATACTCAACACCTTCGAAATTGGCATGAAGTTCGCAAAGTTTAATGATGTCTTTTATATCATTTGGCTTTGCTTTACGAATATCAATTTTAGACATATTTTAACTTTTTCCACTGGAGGAACTTGTTATGTGTACTTCTGATTGCAGGTAAACTTTATTTTCCTACCGGAAAACTGATTAAAGAGCTTATCATGCGATAACTTTGAAAAGGAATCATCTCTTGAATAATAACCCAGTATCCAACTAAGAAGCATAGTTAATTATTATCCTGAACCTCTTTTGAATCATATTCGTGAGGCTCCCATGCTCGATTTCGTGCATTCTTTTGCACAAGCTTCTGCCGGCAAATCTAAGAAAATCATTTCATTGGCAATATGCAGAAGCTCCTCAAAAATATCAGCATATCCTCCTTCTATAACCCAAAAAATGACTCTGAAAACCCTGATATTTAACCAATTTTCGCTCTACGCTCGTATTGAGTCGCATTGTCATGCTGAATTCTAGTTGAACGCTTGTAGTTTTAAACTTATGCTAGATTGAGACTTTTCAAGAATCGGATTGCTATAATTTTACTTCTTGGGCGCAATGGGGAAAACAATGGATTCACATAAACTTCATGAGCATATCTTCGGTACTTATATCTCACTTAGGTATGGGATAGCAGCACTTGCTTTTTTATACCCTATTCTTCTTTATGCGGTTGGTCGTTTTGTATATGGGATTGAACTTGAAAATACATTGAGTCACTACTATTTTTCGTTGGCCGCAGACGATCCAACCATGAGAACTTTTCCCATGCGAGCTTGGTTTGTGGGATTACTTTTTTCCATCGGAATTTTATTATATTTATACAAGGGTTTCACAGTTAAAGAAAATATCGCATTAAATATCGCGGGGCTTAGTGCCGTTATTGTTGCGCTTGTACCGATGGATTATGAGTGTTGGCCAAACTGTGGGTCGATAAATTTACATGGAGTCAGTGCCGTTATATTGTTTCTTTCTATCGCTTATGTAAGTTTGGTATGTACAAAAAGTACATTGACTTACCTTAATGATAAGCAGATGGAAGCTAACTTTCTTAAAAAGTATAGGATGCTTGGAGCACTATTGGTGGCCTCCCCCGTTGTTGCGCTTATTATTACTTTTTTCACGCAGGATATGGAAAAGTATGTTTTTTTTGTAGAGCTTGCAGGTATTTGGGCTTTTGCACTGTACTGGTTACTTAAGAGTCAAGAAATGTCAATATCTAACGCAGAACGAATAGTTCTGATGGGAAAACATAACGCTAAGTAGTATGAACAATAGACGGCTACTCGCCCCATTTCGGCATCAAATCATGTGATATATACAAATGATCTAATACCCGTGCGACCATAAAATCAATAATATCTTCTACGCTAGCTGGTTTATTATAAAAACCCGGATTGGAAGGCATAATCACTACGCCCATGCGTGAGAGTTTGAGCATGTTTTCTAAATGAATATCTGACAGTGGTGTTTCGCGTACCACTAAAATTAATTTTTTACGCTCTTTGATTGCGACGTCTGCTGCACGCTCTAACAGGTTTTTACTGCTGCCCACGGCGATAGATGACAGTGTGCCTGTGGTACATGGACAGACTACTGTAGCGTCTGCAACACCGCTTCCGCTGGCGATAGGTGCCATCCATTGCTCTTTTTCAAAGACTTGGATTTGCCCTGTTTTAGCTGCGTATTTTTTTGTAAAAAACGCTTCAACTTCGCTAGCCCGTGAAGGCAGTTTTAAATCAGTTTCCATATTAATAACGATTTGCGCAGGGCGTGATAATAGCAGGTAGATTTGTCTTTCTGCCTTAACCAGCTCTTCTAGTAAGCGCAAACCATATTGTGCACCTGAGGCTCCTGTCATGATTAAGGTGACACTTTTATTTGTTGAATTTTGCGTATCACTCATACTTGGTATTTCTGCTCCAGTGCAATCAATAACTTTTCATGAATACCACCGAAACCGCCGTTACTCATCACCAAAATTTGATCATTAGGATGGGCGCTCATAACTGCATTGATCACGAGTTCATCAATATTACTGGTAATGCTGGCGTTTTCTCCTAGCGATTCCAGCACGTCATTCATATCCCAATCCATGCCCTCAGGTTGAAAGAGGAAAACTTGATCCGCTTCTTGTAATGAATCTGCTAAGGCTTTTTTATGTGTTCCAAGGCGCATAGTATTTGAGCGTGGTTCTAAAATGGCAATGATTTTTTGCGGGTTATTCTCTTCATCCCTGCCCTCTGCTGAGATGCCCGCTAAATTTTTGCGTAAACCTTTTAAGGTAGTTTCAATAGCAGTCGGGTGATGTGCAAAGTCATCATACACGCGAATACTATTGACCTCGCCACGTAACTCCATACGGCGTTTAATGCCTTTAAATTCTGCTAAAGCTTTAATCGCATGTTCCACCGGCACACCCGCATGACGAGCTGCTGCAATCGCAGCTAAGGCGTTACTAACATTGTGCTCGCCGAGTAAATCCCAACTGACAGTGCCTTGCGCTTCACCCTTAAACAAAACCTCAAACTCACCACCATCAGCGTTAATGTAATTCGCTGACCAGGCTGATTGATTGGTAGCATCACTTTTGCCTGAAAAGCCTTCTACCGGTGTCCAGCAACCACGTTCTAATACATCGTCTAAATTCTGCTCATCAGTATTACTCACCACCAAGCCTTCACTCGGTACCATACGCATTAAATGATGAAATTGGACTTTAATCGCTTCTAAATTAGGAAAAATATCTGCATGGTCATACTCAAGATTATTCATTACCAAAGTCTTTGGATGATAATGCACAAACTTAGAGCGCTTATCAAAAAAGGCTGTATCATACTCATCCGCTTCAACCACAAAAAACGAGCTATCACCCAAGCGTGCCGACACGCCAAAATTCTCTGGTACGCCGCCGATTAAAAAACCAGGTTTTAAACCCGCATACTCTAGAATCCATGCAAGAATACTAGCTGTGGTAGTTTTACCATGAGTACCTGAAACCGCCAGCACCCAGCGATCTTTCAAGATATTTTCATACAACCATTGCGGGCCAGATGTATAAGGTAAGTTGCGATTTAGCATGTGTTCGACTACTGGCTTGCCACGGGTCATCACATTGCCTACAACAACTTTATCTTTAGTTTCATCAAAATTATTTTCAAGGTGCTCGGTTTTAAAACCTTTGAGAATTTCTACGCCTTGCTCTTCCAGCAGTGTACTCATGGGAGGGTATACATTCTCGTCGGAGCCACTGACAATCACCCCAGCTTCACGCGCCAATAGCGCAATACCGCCCATAAAAGTGCCACAGATGCCGAGAATATGAATGCTATTTTGTTTGCTGCTCATGCTAACGATTACTCCGAATCCATGTCTTCAAGCGCATCAATCATATCATCATCCGCTTTTTTATCGACCTTGCCATCACGTATCAAGCTTATTCGACGTTGTAACCATGCATCACGCAACACACTATACTGGTCATCTGAAAAGACCTTAAGCACATCTTCTGCAGAAAGTAGATCAGCACGTTGATCCAGCTTATCTACGACTAAAAGCTGATATGGGTATTTGCTATACGCTTCGGGTTTAGTCAGCTGATCAACCGTCAATTTTGCGGTTGCATCCCGCAAGGTTGATGGGCCTAGTAAAGGCAACATAATATAAGGCCCAGCAGGTACACCCCAGCGCGCTAAGGTTTGCCCAAAATCTTCATGGTGCTTGGGTAAACCCATTTCTGTTGCAATATCAAAAATACCGGCAATACCAAACGTTGAATTGAAGATAACCCGCTCCGTATCTTTAAGCGCATCACCTACTTTCAATTGCAGTAAGTTATTAATCGCGTTGCCAACATCATCAAAGTTAGCAAACACATTGGTAATAGAATCATCAACAATTTGCGGCGTAAAGCGATTATATACCTTGGCTACCGGCTTTAATAAGGCGTTATCAATCGCAATATTAGCGCGGTATATCTTACGGTTTAGGTGTTCAAAGCGATCATGTGCGACACGCTGTTTGTTAGTTTCTTTATTTCCTAAAGTCTTTTCAACATCAGTGAGCGTCAATGAACTTTCAGCAGACTTTTTTGTAGTCGTACTGCAAGCAGACAGACTGATAACCACAGTTGTTAAACATAAAAAAGTTAGCTGTGGAATTATTTTTTTTTGTAGAAGGCGCATATTAATTTAATCGAGTTTTTTGACACGCCAAATTATACCTTATCCAATTTTGAGTAAACAGATAATTACTAATCCAAGTATTCCAAGGCCTGTTCTAGACGTTGCGCCGTCATTATTTTCATGCCTTTAATTGGCGATTGCGGCATATTCCCTTTGGGTATAATGGCGCGTTTAAAGCCATGCTTAAAGGCTTCTTTGAGGCGTTCCTCTCCATTGGGAACGGGGCGAATTTCACCGGCAAGGCCGATCTCACCAAACACAATTAAGTCCGCTGGATGTGGCCGCCCTCTAAAGCTTGAAAGCGCCGCCAGTATCATCGGTAAATCAGCGGCTGTTTCGGTTATTTTCATGCCACCGACAACATTTAAAAAGACGTCTTGATCAAACATAGAAACACCGCCGTGACGATGTAGTACCGCCAATAACATGGCGATTCTATTTTGCTCCAACCCTAGCACCACGCGCCTTGCTTGCTGCCCGTGACTATCATCAACCAGCGCTTGCACTTCTACCAATAATGGGCGAGTACCTTCGCGGGTAACCATGATAATACTACCCGGCACAGGCTCTTCATGACGAGATAAAAATATCGCTGAAGGATTGTTTACACCGATCAACCCCGTTTCAGTCATCGCAAAAACACCCAATTCATTAACTGCACCAAAGCGGTTTTTGACTGCACGTAAAATGCGATAGCGCCCACCAGGATCACCTTCAAAATAAAGCACTGTATCGACCATATGCTCAAGCACTCTTGGCCCTGCCAAAGTACCTTCTTTGGTCACATGCCCTGCAATAAACAGCGAAGTGTTAGTCTGTTTGGCAAAGCGTGTCAGCCTTGCGGTGGCTTCTCGCACTTGGCTAACAGATCCCGGTGCTGAGGTTAATTCTTCCGTATGAATCGTTTGAATCGAGTCAATCACCATAACATCAGGTTTTTCATGGCTAGCATGTTCGATAATGCGTTCGACACAAGTTTCAGTCAGTAGCCGTAGCGGATCAGTATTCAGCTTTAAACGCTTAGCACGCATCGAGACTTGTTGTAAGGATTCTTCACCCGTTACATACAAGGATCGCATTTCACCAAGACTCGACATCGTTTGAATTAAAATAGTGGATTTCCCAATACCGGGGTCACCACCAATCAAGGTAACAGAGCCTTGCACTAAACCACCTCCAAGCACCCTATCCAACTCAGATATACCGGTAGTAGCACGTGGAATCTGCTTTAAATCAATTTCGCTAATGGATTTAATTTGGCTAACATCACCTGAGTAATTTTGGAAACGACTGGTTTGCGCATTAGCGATAGCATTGGCCGAGGTACTTTTTGCGACACTTTCTTCTAGCGTATTCCATGCCTCACAATCACTACATTGACCATTCCATTTATTGTGTACCGCGCCACAATCACGGCAGGTGTACTGGGTTTTAACTTTGGCCATTTTGTTCCTTACTGTTACTTTTCTGATTACTCTTCTTATAATTAATAGTCGGATGAATGATGAGTGTTTTAACCGCATTATTCTGAGTTTTTCTAATTTCCATCGGGATATTGTCAACTAACAGAGAAATACCCGGCACAGGAATCTGCCCTAAATAATCAGTAACTAAGCCATTAATCGTTTTCGGCCCACTTGTATCAAGTTGTAGCCCAAGTTGACGATTAATATCGCGGATATGCATAGCGCCATCCACCCATACACTACCATCTTCGTGAGTGCGGATTTCATAATCAAAGTTTGCTGGAGAGGTTGAAAATTGACCAACGATTTCTTCTAAAATATCTTCCAGTGTGACCAAGCCCTGCACGTCACCGTACTCATCAACCACTAAAGCCATCCGACGCTTATCTTCTTGAAAGTTGATTAATTGCTGAGTAAGCGCTATTCCTTCTGGTGAAAAATAGGCGGGGTGAATTGCGTTTTCTAAATGTTCTCGTTCCATTTTATCATCATGAAAAAGCGGCAGAAGTTTACGCAAATGCACAAAACCTTGCACATTATTAATGCCACCTTTGTAAATAATCAAACGGGTAAAATTACTGTTTAAAATTTGTTCTTCTATATCATTCCATTCATCATCTAAGTCGATACCATTTATATCAATCCGAGGAATCATAATATCGTCAACGGTGATAGTTTCCATATCCAGCACCCGCAACAGCATATCTTGATGATTGTCTGGAATTAACCCTCCCGCTTCATTAACCACTGACTTTAACTCTTCATGGTTGAGTGATTGCAGCACATTTTTACTTGGGTCTATACCGAGCATACGGATTAAGCCATTTGAAAATAAATTAATCAGCCAGACCAAGGGGTAAGCGATTTTTAATAAAACGATATAAACATACGATGCAGGAAATGCAATTTTTTCAGCTTTTAAAGCGGCTATGGTTTTTGGTGTGATTTCAGCAAAAACCAGCAACAACAAAGTTAGTACACCAGTTGCAATAGCTACGCCGACATTACCACCAAGTCGAAAACCGATATAAGTCGCCAGCTGAGTAATAATAATATTAACCAAATTATTACCCAGCAGAATGACACCGATAAGCCGATCAGGCTTTTCTAGCAACTGTACCGCATATTGAGCCCCCTTATTTTTTTTAGCAAGGTGTTTGAGTTTATAGCGATTAAGTGCCATTAAAGCGGTTTCGGTGCCAGAAAAAAACGCTGAAAATAAAAATAAAATGAGCAGTAGAACGAATAACCATGCTATCGAAATTTCACTTATATTCATGGCTTAATAAAACATCTAAAGAACAAATTCTTGAACAAACTTAGTACCAAAAAACGCCAACATCAATACCGCAAAGCCGACTAAAGTAAAGTTAATCGCTTTACGTCCGCGCCAGCCGTATTTCCAGCGCCCTAACAATAAACCACTGAAAATAAACCAAGAGATAATTGAAAGAATGGTTTTGTGCGCGATATGCGAGCCGAAGAGATTTTCTAAATAATAAAAACCAATTAATAAAGCTATACTTAAAATCACCACGCCAATGTTAATGAAGCGAAACAGTAAGTGCTCCATATCCTCCAATGACGGCAGGCTTTTCATCAGACCAGAAACTTTATGCGTGCGTAGTTGTTTATTTTGAAACGCCAATAATAGGGCCTGAAAAGATGCCAGCATCAGCAAGCTATAAGCCAACAATGAAGTGAAAACATGTAAGCCCAGACCACTTTTCATGTCGATCAAGGGTCCATTTTCACGCCCTAGCAATACCTCAAGTATTATCGTAAGCATGGTAAACGGTAAAACAAAAAGCGCCAATGATTCTATCTTTCTACCTAAGGTAGTAATAAACAGAATTAAACTAATAAACCAAGTGACGTAAGAGGCTAGTGAGAAAAAGCTTAAACTTAACGGCTTACCGAGTAACAAAGGGTAATGAAGCACCAGCAGATGAACCACTAAAGCCACCACCCAAAACAACAAATACATTTTTGATTGCTTGATTTGACCTGATTTAATTTGAGTACGTACACGCATCCTTATCAACAACCAAGTGATAAGATAAAAAATAACGGCAGCGGTGCTCAATAATGAAGCAGTCATGTTTTGGGTATTTTCTCAATTAATTAACGTCAATTTATTATAGAGTAATGCAAGGTAATGTTATACTTTTCTTCTTTTATACCCTATCTAGAGCCTTAAAAATGTTTGAGAATCTTAGCGACCGCCTTTCCACTACTATCAAAAAGCTAAAAGGACAGGCGCGCCTTACTGACGAAAATATTAAAGATGCGATGCGTGAAGTACGCATGGCATTGCTTGAAGCCGATGTTGCGCTTCCGGTTGTACGCACCTTTATCGACAAAGTTAAACAGCGCGCTGTCGGTGAAGAGGTTTTAAATAGCCTATCCCCAGGCCAAGTATTAGTAAAAATCGTTAATGATGAGTTAGTTGACATCATGGGGCAAGCGAATGAAACGCTTGAACTAAATGCCCAGCCTCCCGCTGTCATTTTGATGGCAGGTTTACAAGGCGCAGGTAAAACGACCACCGCGGGAAAGCTTGCAAAACTACTCAAAGAGCGCGAGAAAAAATCCGTCGCCATGGTTAGTTGTGACGTATACCGACCAGCCGCAATTAAACAACTTGAAACACTCGCCAACCAAGTTGATGTAACTTTCATTCAGAGCGAAATTGGCCAAACCCCAGTTGATATTGCCAAGCATGCTTTAGATTTTGCAAAGAAAAAACATATTGATGTGTTATTAGTCGATACCGCAGGTCGTTTACACGTTGATGCCGAAATGATGGATGAAATAAAAGCCATCCACAATGCTGTCACACCCGTTGAAACGCTGTTTATTGTAGATGCAATGACAGGCCAAGATGCCGCCAACACCGCCAAAGCATTTGGCGACGCCCTACCCTTAACTGGCGTGGTACTCACCAAGGCCGATGGTGATGCGCGCGGTGGCGCTGCATTATCAGTGCGCGAAATTACCGGCAAACCGATTAAATTTATCGGTATAGGCGAGAAGATTGATGAGCTTGAACCTTTTCATCCTGACCGTATGGCATCACGCATTTTGGGCATGGGTGATGTTCTCTCACTGGTTGAAGAGGCGCAGCGTAAAGTTGACCATAAAGATGCGCAAAAACTAGCCAAGAAACTCAATAAAGGCAAAGGCTTTGATTTAGAGGATTTACGCTCGCAAATGCTTACCATGAAAAAAATGGGTGGCATGGGTGGTTTAATGGATAAGATGCCCGGCATGGGCAAAATGTCACAAGCGATGCAAGATGGTGCAGGTGATAAAGAAGTCGATCGCATGGTAGCGATTATTAACTCAATGACACCACAAGAAAGACGCTTTCCCGCTGTTATTAAAGGCTCTCGCAAGAAACGCATAGCGGCGGGATCTGGCTTACAAATACAGGATGTTAACCGTTTGCTCAAACAGCATAAACAAATGAGCAAAATGATGAAAAAATTCAAAGGTGGCGGCCTCAAAAAAATGATGCGCGGCATGAAAGGACAAATGCCTCCTGGAATGGGTGGCGGTGGTGGTTTCCCTGGAATGTAGCAAAAAACGTAAATTAAACATAAAATGCTCACTAATCGCTCTGATTAAATAAAAAAAGACCCTTTCTTTTTTATTTAAAGAGCGTAGAATTGCGCGACTAATTTGACGAGCTGAATTTTAATTAATTAAAAGCTCTCAATAATATACTTGTTGGTTAATTTATTTTTTAACGAGTGTAGATAAAATAAACTATTAAAAGCATTAGGCATTCCTCAGTTAGAGTGCCGTATTAGGAAAAAATTATGGTTACTATTCGCATGGCACGTGGCGGCTCTAAAAAACGCCCTTTTTACAAAATTGTAGTTACTGATTCACGTAAACCGCGTGACAGCGGTTATATTGAACGTTTAGGTTTTTTTAACCCGCGCGCCAAAGGTCAAGAAGTTCGTCTAGAACTCAAACAAGATCGTATCGACCATTGGATCGCACAGGGCGCACAGCTTTCAACTCGTGTAAATACCCTATTAAAAGATGCCGCTAAAACAGCCGCCGCTGCTTAGTAGACTTTAGGCCAATGAGCCAGTCTGACTATATACTACTTGGTGAAATATCAGGCGTATCAGGTGTAAAGGGCTGGGTTAAAGTTTTCTCGCATACTGAGCCTAGAGAAAAGATTATTGCTTACAAGCAGTGGTTTTTACAAAGCAAAGGTGAAGCTTGGCGAGCTACTAAGGTTACAAACGGCAGAAAGCAAGGTAAAAATATTGTCGCTCAGTTAGATGGTATTAACACGCGCGAACAAGCTGAAGCACTAAAAGGTACGCAAATTGCAATCCACATAGATCAACTTGCTCCACTCAGTGAAGGAAAATACTACTGGAAAGACCTCATTGGTTTAAAAGTAGAAACCACCGACGGCGTAAGCCTCGGTAAAATAGATTGGATTTTTAATACCGGCAGTAATAACGTATTAACCATCAAAGAAGAAACTAAAGAAAAGAAAGAACGAATGGTGCCTTACCTCATGGGTGATGTTGTCATTTCAATTGATCTCGATGCAGACTTGATGATTGTTGATTGGGACCCGGAATTTTAAAAAGGTAATAGTTGATGCGTTTTGACGTAATAACACTACTACCCGAGTTAGTTGAAGCCGTTACGAAAGTTGGCATTACTGGTCGTGCTAAAGATCGAGGTTTGATTGACTTACACTGCTGGAATCCACGTGATTACAGCATAGATGTACACCGAACTGTGGATGATCGCCCTTATGGCGGTGGCCCCGGCATGGTAATGAAAGCTGACGTACTGCTAAAAACAATACGTCATGCAAAGCAACAAGCACCTCAAGGGGCTAAGGTCGTTTACCTTAGTCCTCAAGGGAAAAAGTTAGACCAAAGCACTGTGCGTGAAATGTCGCAACTCGAAGGTTTAATTTTAATCTGCGGTCGCTATGAAGGCATCGACGAGCGCGTAGTCCAACTCGAAGTTGACGAAGAATGGTCACTTGGAGACTATGTATTAAGTGGCGGTGAGCTTGGTGCAATGGTAATGATTGATGCTATTACCCGCTTACAGCCTGAGGCTTTAGGGCATAATGAATCAGCTTTACAGGATTCTTTTACAGAAAACTTGTTAGACTGTGAACATTATACAAGACCAGAAGTTGTAGAAAATTTAGCTGTACCCGCTGTTTTGATGAGTGGAAATCACAAATCAATAGCCCGCTGGAGACGCAAGCAGTCTTTAGGTAAAACTTGGCAACGTCGCCCTGATTTACTTAAAGAAACAGCCTCCAGAATGACAACAGACATTAAACCATTAAGCGATGATGATAAAAAATTGCTTGATGAATATTTACAAGAGCATTGTTTGCAGAAACAATTTCTACCAGAACACGAAAAAGATATTTAGAGGATTTAATTATGAGCACAATTATTCAAGCATTAGAAGCTGAGCAAATGACGAAGGAAATTCCTGAGTTTAACCCTGGCGACACGGTTGCAGTCTCACTAAAAATTAAAGAGGGTGAGCGTGAGCGTATTCAGGTTTTTGAAGGTGTTGTTATTGCTATTCGCAACCGCGGTCTTAACTCTGCATTTACGGTACGAAAAATATCTTACGGTGAAGGTGTTGAGCGTGTATTCCAAACTTACAGCCATGCTATTGCAGGCATTGAAGTTAAACGTAAAGGTGCAGTACGTAGAGCAAAGTTATACTACCTACGCGGCCTAACCGGTAAAGCGGCGAGAATTAAAGAGAAAGTTTAAAACGCTACAACTTACAGTCAATAAAAAAGCCACAATTTGTGGCTTTTTTATTGACTGTAAAAATCTCCTTATAATATTCAGCTAAAGTTCACACTTAGTATGAGAAAATAATATTCTCATTGAGAAATTTTATCTCTACTAAATAATAACTGAACCTGGAAAATCGTGATTGATTCTATAAGCCTTTATGACATCATAATATTCATTGTGTTGCTCTCCTTAGTAGCCACAATCGTTGTCATGTATTTTAAAAAGAAAGATCTACTCACCGCACTCAACACCCCCATTGAAGTGCCTGCACCGAGCACGCCACAATACAATTGCCACGAAGACGCCTATAAACTATTACCCGAAACAATAATTATACTCAATAGTGATAATAAGATTGTTTACTTAAATCCTGCAGCTGAAAGAATGTTAGGTTGTAAGTTACGCAGCGTAATGGGGAGACCCCAAGAATCAGTCTTCAATCTATTACACACTAAAACATCTACAACACTTCAAAACATATTGGACAGTAAAGCACAAGAATCAGAAAGGGAGTGCATCCTACAAACATCTGCGAATCTAACTTTCCCAATTAAATTGAATCATATTCCTTTAACACCAGAAAGTAATACTAACCCTGAAGAAACACAATCACTTTTAGTGATAAAAAACATTTCTGAAACCAGAGCCTTACAATCTAAGTTATCTGATATAGAAAACTATGACGCTATAACACGTATGTTAAACCGTCGCTCCTTTGAGGCATCTGTTAAACAGCTTATTGATAACGCACATAAGCATAATGCTAGCCATGTACTGGTTTATTTCTCCATTGATCAGTTCCAGCTACTTAATGAAACCATTGGACATGCAGGCGGTGACTCTCTAATCACTACAGTTGGGAGCATTATTGATAACTTTGTTGTCAAAAACAGAGACTTTACAGGTAGAATGGGCGGTAGCTCCTTTGCCGCAGTATTTCGCGACCGTAAACTCACTAATTGCATTAAAGACGTCGAAGGCATAATCGATACGGTTAATGATCATAAATTTATGTCTGCAGGAAAACAGTACCCTGTAACTCTCAGCGCCGGCTTTATTATCATCGATAGCCAAACAACCTCTCATTTACGAGCGATATCAGAAGCTACAAGAGCCTGTCGATTAGCGAGTGAAACAGGTGGCAACCGCGTATCAGCTTACATTGAAGAAAAAGACAAACGAAATGAGCAAGAAGGTAACCTAAAATGGGTGATTGTGCTTAAAAATGCAATTCAAAATAATTTATTTAAAATGTATGCGCAGCCCATCCATCGACTTACACCAGATGAGTATAAAAAGCCCTTTTCACATTATGAACTATTAATTCGACTTTTTGATGAGGAAGGTAACTTTATTTCTCCCGATGAATTTATTTCAGCTGCAGAATATTATTCTATGATGCCGGCAATTGATCGCTGGGTTGTTCATAACGTTTTAAACCAAATCAATAAGATACCAAAACAATCACCCTTGCCAGTCTTTGCGATTAACTTATCTGGGCAAAGCCTTAACGACTCACGCTTTCTTGAGTACGTACTTGAGGAAGTAAAGCGTTCTAAGGTAGATCCTCAAATGCTCTGCTTTGAAATCACAGAACAAGTAGCTGTAGAAGATATAGAACTAGTAAACAGCTTTATCGCAAGCTTGAAGGAGCTCGGCAGCAGCTTCTCCTTAGACGACTTTGGCACAGGTATGAGCTCTTATGGATTTTTAAGGACACTTGATGTTGACTACCTGAAAATTGATGGTATTTTTGTTAAAAACATAGCCACAGATGAAGTCGCCAAAGCGATGGTACAATCAATCAGTCAAGTCGGACACACCATGAACCTAAAGGTGATTGCAGAGTATGTCGAAAATGCCGAAATTGTTGAAATACTTTCTGAAATGGGCGTTGACTATGGGCAAGGCTACCATATATCCAAACCAAAACCGCTAACAGACATGCTAAAGCCACACTTACAAGCCGCTAAAGAAGCAATTGAAACGGTTACACTCGATTAATAAAGAACCTCTGAATAACCTAGCTACATTCTAGCAACACCAAATTTCGGCATCAAGCATGTAAGCGAGCTTAGTACAGAGGCTGATAATTTGGTTAAACTGCGCTAACTAAAGCTACTTACGCAATATGCTAACACCCAGAAGTACCAATAAAAGGCCAATAATTTGTGCCCAACCGAAAGGCTCGCCAAGTAAATTAACCGCCAACAATATCGTCATTACTGGCCCTAATGTCCCCATAATACTGGTACGTGTTGCACCAATTCGGTTGATCGCCTCGCTAGTAAAAAAACTGGGGATCAAGGTACTAAATACCGCTAATAAACTAGCTAAAACCCACAGTTTTGGTGACACGTTTAAGTCACTCATTGTATGTGTTGCAAAAAAATGGATGAGTATAAAGACCAATGAGGATAACATCGCAACACTGGTAAAAATCAAACTACCTAATCGAGAAATAAAGGCTTTACTGAAAATCACATAAATAGAAAAACTGAATGCCGCCATAGCTACCAAGGCTGTTCCTAACGCGACGTTATCATCAACCAGTGAGGTTCCTGCCGGTGACTCATTAAAAAACAAAAAGCTCACCCCAATATAACTCACCACTAATGAAGCCAATACTTTGAGTGTTATTTTTTCTGCAAAAAAGAACCAACTTAATAATGCCACCATAATAGGATAAGTAAATAAAGTTAAGCGCTCTAGCTGTGCCGAAATATAGGATAGGCCTTCAAAGTCCAAATAGGACGCCAAATAATAGCCTAAAAAACCCAGACCAAAAATAGCTAAGCCATCTTTCCTAGTAAATGAAGCGGCTTTTTCTGGACGTGTTTTAATCGCGTAAAGAAGCACCAACACATAAAAAGGAAACGCAATGATCATGCGTAACGCAAGAAACGTGGTTGCATCTATACCCTCTTGAAAAGCCAGTTTAATAAAAATAGATTTTAGGGAAAATAAAGCCGTGCCTGCGATAGCAAAGAATATTCCTAATCGAAAGTTTTTTTGATTGGTCATGATTAGCATTTTGATTCCTTGATTTAATAATAAACAACGGGAATCAAGCTTGCTGAGGGAGATTCCCACAGCGTTAGAAAAATTTAACTTACAATAATTCGCTGGCTGTGTGTGATTGAATAATCAGCCAGAGTTTCAGTGAAATTATAAGATGAAGAATTTGCATGCTCGGGAGTTTAACAGTATTTGAGAGAGCGACACAAGCCCCCCCCCCCTCTGCCCTATTAAATCGAACAAACCCCTCCCTCATAAATAGCCATTACTGATGCCAGTTCTTGATGGATGTATTCTTGCTCATCGCTCGTCAATTCAGACAGAAGTTCTGGTATTTTACCAGCATCCAACTGAGCCAATATTTGATTCACTTCCAAACATCCACGTTGTGCAACTTTTTCTAACAGTTCATCAAGGTCTGTCATATTCAGTTTTTTCTCAGCTTCTTCATACTCAGTATCTGCACCAAACCAAAACTCTAAACCACGACTTAAAAACTCATCATAAGTTAAGTAATGTGTACCGTCGCAGGAGAAATTTAAACCCGTAAAACCATTAACCAAATTTAACGAACCAGAACGCAAATACACCGTTTCATCTGCAAAGCGCAATGCACTAAACTGTTTAAATACATTGCAAATATCTTTTTTAGGAACAATATTTCTCTCAAAATACGGACGTTGAGGATAGGCTAAACAAATCTCAGAATCAGATAACTCATCCATGGTTAAGATACGGTAGGTATACGGGTCATCCACATGCCAGATCGTCACTCGGCTACTAGAATAATGAACTTGACAGTGATACACGCCATGCTCAAGCATCAGCTCTTCAAGTATCGTCATCACATCACTAAGCTTTTTATCCATTTGGCTTTCAGCGCGTTGCTGTAAAAACAAGCCACTGCGTATTGCAGGATCACCTTTAATTTGCCTCCATTTACGTGGCTCTTCGTACATTGTGTCATCGCGAGGAAGCTCTCTTAAATCATAATCTACGCCTAAAAAGCCAAGACGGTTACCCTGCTTATCACGGATTAATTGAATCCCTGTTACTGAGGGCCGCTTGGTATTTTTGGTAATATAAGCCTTGGATAACTCAAAATCCTCACCTTCGCGTGGTTTAAACAAGTTTTTCATATAAGGTCGTGACGATCGATCACGTCCCATTGAGTAGATGTTTTTCTCTTCATGCGAGACTGTCGCACTGATCTGGACACCTTTTACATCCAATACATAAATATATTTACAATAGGGTAAGTTATTGATTGCTTTACTCAAGTGCTCATCTAATTCATCGGGATTATTCAGTATTGCGGGTAACTCCAGAACTAGTTTCTCTAAACTATTACTCAGATGTGTGGTTAAAAACTTACGCAATTTTTTGACCGTTTTTGTTACCGTTGAATCCATTTGTAATTCTCTCTCGTAATGGTTATGTTATGCCCATATTAACATGACAGGAATCTTTGGCGATGACTAAGAAACATCTACAACAAGTAGTAACTATACTACTTTCTTTTTTACTCTTAACTACGGTTAGTGCTAATGAAGTAGAAGTCATCAATGTCAAAATACATCAACAAAAAGATAGAACCTGGACCTTTGCTGTCACTTTAAAGCACGACGATAAAGGCTGGGATCACTATGCCAATGAATGGCAAATTATTGACTCAGATAACAAAATACTGGGCACCCGTACCCTGTATCACCCACACGTTAATGAGCAGCCGTTTACCCGTAACTTATCCGGGGTAAAAATCCCTACCACTGTTAAAACAGTCCGTGTCATTGCGAAAGACACGGTTCACGGTTTATCACATAAAGCAGTTGAAGTTAATCTATCTAGTAAAGAAATAAAACAGATTACTTTAGACTTAAAAAAGGCAAAGTAGCATGTTTAAAGACTCACTTTCTTCGCTCTGGATAGTTCTTATTAGCATATTTTTATCAAGCCCTGCTTTCAGTACATCCAGCCAAGTTTCACCGTCTCAATGCCAATCAAAACGGGTAAAGCTACAAATTCTCGGCTCGCGTGGCCCTGAGCTACTCGATGAGCAAGCCTCTACAGGCTACCTAATCTGGCTCGACAATAAAGCCCGTGTCATCATTGATGCTGGCGCAGGAAGCTTACAACGCTTTAAACAAAGCAAGGCTAACTTTGAAGATGTTGAGTTATTCTTATTCAGTCACTTTCATGTCGATCATAGCAGTGACTTCCCTGCCTACATCAAGGGAGCTTTTTTCACTAAGCGTAGTAAACCACTGTTTGTTTATGGCCCTACGGGTACCAAGTTTGTTGCATCAGCCGAACAGTTTGTAGAGCGCGCTATCGGCAGCCAAGCCGGTATGTACCCATATTTAGGCAATGTACTTGATAAAAACTCACCGAGTGCCTACAAAATTAAGAGTGCTAATATTCAATGGTCATACAGCGATTTGACTATTAAAATCATCTACAACCAAAATGGCATTCTTGTTAAAACCGTATCTACCCATCATGGGCCATTTCCCTCGCAAGGTTACCGAGTCGAACTAGCCGGTTGCTCAATAACATTTTCTGGTGACATGAGTGGTCGCCTCGGCGCGATGCCAGAGCTAGCGAAGAACACTGATATCTTCGTCGCACACAATGCCATCCCTGAGGATGCAACCGGTGTTGCTGCCCTACTTCATATGACACCCACAACAATCGGCAAAATTGCTCAACGTGCAAATGTTAAAAACCTGTTATTGACACATTTAATGGAACGAAGCATCAATATCAAAGACGAAACACTCAAACTAATTAAAAAGACGTACCATGGTGCTGTCAGCTTTCCGAATGATTTAGATTCTTTTAATCCATAAGGATTCTGTTCAAACGTAACGACTGGTGCTTTAATACGGCTTTAACTTGCACACCGAGCGACCACATGCCTAACGCATCCTTCTCTTCCCTACCTTTTTCAAAAACATTACTTAATAACTTAGATTCTCTAGCTTATAAAACAATGACTCCTGTTCAGTCGGCAAGTTTACCCGCCATTCTTGAAGAAAAAGATCTAATCGTACAAGCTAAAACAGGTAGCGGAAAAACAGCAGCATTTGGGCTGGGTTTATTACAAAAGATAAACCCTAAATTCTTTGCTCTACAAGCTTTGGTTTTATGCCCGACCCGTGAGCTTGCCGACCAAGTCGCCAAAGAAATTCGCCAACTTGCGCGTTGTATTCCCAATATAAAATTAGTGGTTTTATGTGGGGGAAAACCCTTAGGGCCGCAAGCAGATTCGTTAGAACATGGTGCACATATTGCCGTGGGAACACCAGGAAGAATCAAAGATCACTTAAGTCGTTCGACCCTTGATTTGAGCAGTGTTGACACATTAGTACTAGATGAAGCTGACCGTATGCTGGATATGGGCTTTCATGATGAGATTACAAATATCATCCAGCAAACACCAAGCAATCGACAAACTCTTCTTTTCTCAGCAACTTACCCTAATACCATTAAAAAAATGTGCCGCTCTATACAACGCGACCCTGTCGTTATAAAGGTGGATGAGACACATGCAGAAAATACAATCGAAGAAAATTTTTACCTCACAAACAACTACCAGCGCAAGGAAACACTGCTTAACCTGCTGGCTCACCATCAACTCAAAAGCACCGTGATTTTTTGTCACACCAAGGTTCAGTGCCACGAGATATCTGAATTTTTAAAAGATAACAAGGTGCAAGCACTAGCGCTTAATGGTGATTTAGATCAGCGCGACCGTGATCAAGTTTTGGTTCGTTTTAGCAATAATAGCTGCCCTGTTTTAGTCGCCACGGATGTTGCTGCGCGTGGTTTAGATATTAAATCATTACAGGCGGTAATTAATTATGAGCTACCTCACGACCCAGAAATTTACACCCATCGTATCGGTCGTACAGGTCGTGCGGGGGAAACCGGTCTAGCCCTAAGCCTTTATACCGAATCAGAAATAGAGCGGATTATTTCACTCGAAGATTATTTAGGTAAACCCTGTAACAATGAATCTAGCGACTCTTTAAGAAAAGCTACAGATTTTTCTCTGCAGTCTAACGTATCAACCTTACAAGTTGATGCCGGCAAAAAGAATAAAATACGCCCAGGCGATTTATTGGGCGCGCTGACGAAAGATGCTGGGCTAGCAGGCAGTCAAATTGGTAAAATTAACATTTTTGATCAACTTAGTTATATTGCCATTGAGCAAGACGCGCTACCCAAAGCACTTAACTATTTTCGACAAGGTAAAGGTAAAATCAAAGGCCGCCATGTTAAGGCAAGGGAGATACGCTAATGGATTTAAAATTTGAAAACTCATTCGCCCAATTGCCTAGTTATTTTTATAGCCGCACACAAGCGACAGCGGTAAAAGATCCAAAACTCATTATTTTCAATCAAACTCTGGCAGAGCAACTAGGTGTATCGGGTGATTTAACGAATGATAACAACCACCTTGCTCAGATTTTTTCTGGTAACCTCTGTCCAACAGGTGCTGAGCCACTTGCAACTGTTTATGCGGGGCATCAATTTGGAGGGTTTTCTCCCCAGCTTGGTGATGGACGCGCCTTATTATTAGGGGAAACCGTCACTGCCAATGGGGAGCATTTTGACATTCAGCTTAAAGGCGCTGGCCCAACTCCCTACTCCCGCAATGGCGATGGGCGCTCAGCACTTGGCCCTGTTTTGCGTGAGTATTTGGTCAGTGAAGCCATGCACAAACTTGGCGTTGAGACCACCCGTGCGCTCGTAGCCGTTACCACCGGTGAAGAAGTGGCTCGTGAGCGTTTAGTCGCAGGTGGTGTTATCACTCGCGTCGCTAAAGGATTTGTAAGAGTCGGCAGCTTTGAGTATTTCTCATCACAAGGCAATCAAGAGGCCGTCAAACAACTTGCCGACTATGAAATTGCCAGACACTTTCCAGAAACGAAAAATACCGATAATCCCTATGTCGCATTCCTCGCAGCTGTTATTGATAAACAAGCAAAACTAATTGCCCAATGGATGAGTATTGGCTTTATTCATGGCGTGATGAATACCGATAATATGGCAATTTCAGGAGAGACAATCGACTACGGCCCTTGCGCGTTTATGGATGAATTCTCGCATAAGCGCGTTTACAGTTCGATTGATAGAAATGGGCGCTACGCTTATAGCAATCAACCCCAAATAGGCCAATGGAATTTAGTGCGCCTTGCTGAAACCCTATTGCCTTTATTTGCCAATAGAGATAAAGATCCTGAAGGGAAAGTAGCTGTAGGCATTGCTGAAGAATTGCTCAATGACTATCAAGAAAAGTACCAAGCCTATTGGTTATCTGGCCTACGTCGCAAGCTAGGCTTACGCACTGCACAAGAGCAAGACTTAACTTTAGTCGATAATTTATTAAACATAATGGAACAGAATAACGCAGACTTCACGCTAACATTTTATTACCTATCTCAATTAAGCGAGGAAGGAAGCGCTAAAGATGAACCACTGCAGAAGCTATTTACGCAACCTAATGAAATTAATACTTGGTTAACGACTTGGCGAAAACGATTAGCAGATGAGTCATCAATAGATAAGAAACGTCAAACTTCAATGCAATCCGTGAATCCCATCTACATCCCACGCAACCATCAAATAGAAAAGGCCATACGTCTCGCTGAAGATCAAAATGACTTCAGCGCCTTTCACTCGCTGAATTCAGTATTGCAGAATCCATTTAGCTATCAGCCAGGGAAGGAAAACTACATGCTTCCACCTAAATCAGATGAAGTGGTTCATCAGACCTTTTGTGGAACTTAAATATGAACAACTTAATTATTAACAGCCAATATTTAAAACACACAAAAAAGCCCCTCTCTAGGGGCTAAAAAGAAATCCTTCGATGTGATTTCGGGTTTTAATTATTTTGCTAAAGCTCCGTTATGACTTCTTATAGTTTTTTATAACAGTAGTTATGACATCTTTTTTTTCACGATGGCGTATTTTTACAGGCATGTAATCAAGCTCCTTCGCCATCCAAAAAACTGTTTCACGCGCATTTGTTGAACGAACGACTTTGACTTTTACTGTATTAAATGTTCCTGCCGGAGTTTTTACCACCTCATTGCCTAGCTTTTGAAAACGATACTGGCTTTTTTCTCCTTGGTTGACAATATTGTAAATCAAGCGTGGCTTATTTTGACTTAAGTCTTGCGCTAATAATAGCTCCATAGATGCTTTGTCTTGTATGCCAGCCGAGGTCTTTACTGAAAATGCTTTTTTCTTATAGTTACCTTTTGCAGTATTTCGTGAGAAGTTAATACTATCAACCTTTCCACCACCCCTTCGAGATTGATTAAAATAATATTTTCTCGGCATAATTATATTGCCAGATACCTGACCATCGGTATTTTCGGTGATCTTAATCCCCGTTAATAAGGCAGCAAATCCGGTAGCCTTGGTATATTTATGATAAGAATAACTATTACCAGAGTATTTTAAAGAGGTGTGTAAATTACCTAAAGTCAAACTTCCTTTTGACACTTTATAGTTTGCTTGAAATGCTTTAGGTAAAGCCATTGCAGATTGGGCTAGCAACAATAAAGTTACAATACTTAAAAGTGCGAACAACTGCTTTTTAAAATGTAAACTAATCATTATTATGATCTCAAATACGATAGTTATAAGACACAACTCATTCAGATAAGTTCAGGAAACAAAAAGCCCTCACGAAGAGGGCTTATAATGCCATAGTCTTACCAAGGAAACCCTGATCAAGTCCAATTATTTTTAGCTCTTGGCATCCTAGCCAGTCTCACCGGCATAATCTGCAATACCAGGGTTATCACCAACACCGACTAACTTAGGGCGATTCATTTTAGGCAATTTAAGTACATCATCTTTGCCTTTGCTGGCAACAATGTAATCACGTACTACATCCCACATTAAACGCCCCTCTGGCGTACGATTTACCGTTGCCCAGCCTGCTAACTTGTAGGTTTTCTTTGGATCAATTTTATCACCATTATCGAGACGAGCATCCGTAATACGGCTGTATAACTTCTTGCTCGGGTCGATGGTGTAATCCATACCACCCACACGTACCATATCACCGCCTGATTGCAGGTAGGGGTCTGGGTCAAATAAATTATCTGCAATTTGCTCTAACGTTTCCAATAGATCCTTACCCGTAATCTCGCTTGTGTAAGTTTCTGCATAGGTCATGGAACATTGAGTCATTACATCTTCCATCGTTATCCAGTCACCTTTTAACGTGGTTGTCCCCCAACGAACTCCTGCAGAGAATGAAATGTCGGCTTTGTATTCATGGCGTAAGGCATTACACAAGACTTGATCCCAAGTTCCCATAAAATTACCACGTCGATAAAGTGTACGATCAGCAATCGCTAGCTTTTCCGTGAGGATTTCATCATACGTTTTACCGACACGCGTTTTGTTAAATTTGTACTTTTCAGCGCGCGCTTCGTTTATTTTTTCATCATATTTTTTGCTGCGCATTTGAGATAAGTAAGCTTCCATCTCTTTATCCGCAGGCAGCCAGTTAGTAATAACAGGCTTCATTGAATAATGCATATTGACTTTATTATCGCTAAAGTCAAAGTCCATAATACCGACAAATTTTCCGTTTGAACCTGCATTTGTCACTAAACAACGGTTACCACCTTTGCTTTTAACTTCAATCGGTTTTGGCATACCATCATGCGTGTGACCTCCAAAGATAGCGTCAATACCGGGTACGTTTTCGCCCATTTTAACGTCAACATCCATACCGTTATGCGATAACATCACAACCGCATCTGGCTTTTCTTCAGCACGTATTTTTTTAACTAGGTTTGCCATATCTTCTTCACGCAGACCAAATGACCAGTCTGGGAAAAATTCTGGCGGGTTCGCATTAGCGGTACGCGGGAAAGCTTGACCAACAACTGCAATACGTTTTCCACCGATCTTCTTCATCACATAGGGTTGGAAAGCGTAGCCAGCATCTTCGTCAAATAAACCACGGCCATCGTTCTTCTCTACCAGCTCTGCGTAATTATCATCCATTAAAGAGTCTTCTTTTACACGCACGTTTTGACCAATGAAATCACCTTTAAATAAAGCAACATTGCTGAGTACTTCCGCCTCGTTATAAGTAAACTCCCAGTGACCAATCATCACGTTGACGCCTAAGATATTAGAAGCTTCAACCATATCTACGCCACGCGTCCAAAGAGATGTTCCCGAGCCTTGCCACAAGTCTCCACCATCTAATGTGATAGTATTTTCAATACCGCCGGCATCTTTTCGTAGCATATCGAGCAGTGTCTTCATGTGCGAATAGCCACCCGTTTTACCGTATTTTTTCGCTGCATTGAAAAAGTCTAAGTAAGTGTAGGCATAAGCTTCTGGGCCATCCAAAGGTAAGTCCATCTTTTCTAGGAGTTTTTTACCAACAATATGTGGCGGGCGACCTAATGCAGGCCCAACACCTAAGTTTACATTCGGCTCACGAAAATAAACGGGTAATAACTGACCATGTACATCTGTCGTGTGCAAAATTCTTGCCTGACCTTTTTTAGGTACGCTGTAAAAATCTTTTGGCATTGTGGCTGACATTGCGGCAGACGCTGACTTTTTATCTTCCGCCAGTGCATTTTCAATCATCCACGGCAAACTACCTGCACCCGCTGACCCAGCTGCCATAATTTTTAAAAAAGTGCGCTTATCCATTTCTGTTCGGTTTGGCTTTTTGGCCATGTTACAACTCTCCTAGTCTTACTAAATTCATTTCAATTTACGTTTAAATCTCTTTTGTACCTTAGCAATTGCAAAGATCACGGAGCAAGTTTAGTATACTACACCTTTTTTGTGGTATTTATTTTCCCTTCTCATGCGTTTATTTTCAGCCCTAAAAAGCATCACACTCATTTTATTATTATTTTTTTCAAACTATGCATTTGCTGATGTCGTTAAGCCCGCTTTAGTTGAGTTTACAGTAGACCAGAAAGGGCAGGTGAAGGTTGAAATTCGTGCCAGTATTGAAGCGCTATTAACAGAAATTGATGGCCGCTATAAAAACACTAAAGACTCACCCAACGCTGATAAATATGATCATTTTAGAAAAATGCAGCCTGAAGATTTATCCAAAGCATTCACTTTGTTTAAAACCAAGTTTCTCAAATCCATTAAGCTGAGTGATAATAAGCAGCAAACTATCCCACTAACAATTACGCAGGTGAAGATTCCTGAGGCAGGTTATACCAAGGTTCCTCGAATTAGTGTCATCAACCTTAGTGGCAAAGTAGATTTATATGCGAATTCACTAACGTGGTTTTACCCAATGAGTTTTGGCGATAATGCGGTTCGCTTACGCCAAGTGGATAAAGTTAAACAAAAATACCATTGGTCTGAATGGCAGTGGTTAAAAAACAATCAATCAAGCGAGCCTCTTTCTTTGACTGAAATAGTCGCTCGTAAGCCCCTATACAAAACTGTACTAAACTACATTGTACTTGGCTTTGAACATATCTTGCCAAAGGGAGTTGATCATATTTTATTTATTTTAGGGCTGTTTTTATTTTCAACCGCACTCAAGCCCTTATTGTGGCAAATCACCATGTTTACCGTGGCCCACACAATAACTCTAGGTCTGGCGATGAATGGCATTATAAATTTGCCCGCTTTTATTGTTGAACCCCTTATTGCCTTATCCATTGCCTATATTGGAATTGAGAATATTTTTGCCAAACGACTGAACAATAGCCGACTTGCATTAGTGTTTGGTTTTGGTTTATTGCATGGACTAGGTTTTGCGAGTGTTTTATCTGATTTCGGAATGCCAGACTATGCTTTCGGCACTGCCTTAATTAGCTTTAATATTGGCGTGGAGTTAGGGCAATTAACCATTATTCTTAGCGCCTTTTTATTAGTCGGCTTGGGGTTTGGTAAAAAAACTTGGTATAAAACGCGTATAACCTTCCCCCTATCACTGATGATTTCTATCATTGCGCTGTATTGGTTTGTTGAGCGCTTAGAAATAAGCGCATTATTTGCTTGATATATTTCATTTCAGCCTGATAATAAGGCTAACCATAAGCCATCAACCAAGCTGGAGAAGCATATCGTGAGCATAGTGACACTAACCGACGCAACCTTTGAAGAGGATGTAATCAAAAACGACACACCTGTACTAGTAGATTACTGGGCAGAATGGTGTGGGCCTTGTAAATCAATCGCCCCAATTTTAGAAGAAATCGCTACAGAATATGAAGGCAAGGTAATTGTCGGGAAATTAAATATTGATGATAACGGTGATACTCCACCCAAGTATGGTATTCGTGGCATTCCGACCTTAATGCTGTTTAAGAATGGCGAAGTTGAAGCGACTAAAGTGGGTGCCTTAAATAAATCACAATTAACTGCTTTTTTGGATCAGAACATATAACCAATTCAAAGCCCACAATAAAACAGCCAGCTTTCAGCTGGCTGTTTTATTGTTTATTTTGTTCCTAGACCTGATGGTATTCCTTGTACCAATCAGCAAAGTTTTTAACCCCCTCCTTCACCGACATAGATGGCTTGTAGCCAAATTCACTGACTAGATCATCAACATCGGCATAGGTATCTGGCACATCGCCCGGCTGTAGTGGTAATAGTTCTTTTTTTACTTCGACACCTAATGATTCTTCCAAGGCATCAATATAATCTAATAGCTCAACAGGATTGTTATTACCAATATTGTAAACACGCCATGGCGCTTTACTGGTTGCTGAGTCCGGTGCATCACCACTCCAATCAGGATTACCCATTGCTGGTCGATCAAGAATGCGAATTACGCCCTCCACAATATCATCGATATAGGTAAAATCACGACGATGCTTACCGTAGTTATAAATTTGGATTTCATCACCACGAAGTATCCTGCGAGTAAACTTTTGTAGCGCCATATCAGGGCGATCCCACGGGCCGTAAACGGTAAAGAAGCGCAAGCCCGTTGTGGGTAAATCATACAAATGACTATATGTATGCGACATTAGCTCATTGGCTTTTTTTGTTGCTGCATACAAACTAACGGGGTGATTGACGTTATCATGAGTTGAAAAGGGCATTTTAGTGTTCGAGCCATAAACCGAGCTTGAAGAGGCGTAAACTAAATGGCCGACTTTATTATGACGGCAACCTTCTAAGATATGCCCGAAACCAACCAAATTAGTATCAATATAAGCCAATGGATTTTCCAGCGAATAACGAACACCTGCTTGTGCCGCAAGATTAACAACGCCTTCGAACTGCTGCGTTTTAAACAATTCAGCCATGCCTTCACGGTCTTCGAGATTCATCCGAATATGCGTATAATTAGGGTGATCAGCATGGCGCGCAAGACGCGCTTCTTTTAAATCTTGATCATAATAATCATTGTGATTATCTATCCCTACAACCTCATCACCGCGTTCCAGTAATCGAATCGATAATGCCGAACCAATAAAACCTGCTGCACCTGTTACTAACACTTTCATTCTAAACCTCTAAATTTTTATTATTGAGCTCGCCCTAGCTATCTCGGCCAAACAAATCACTGGTAACGACTTTATCTTTTACATCAGAAATATCATCGGATAAACGATTAGCGACAATGATGTCTGACATTGCTTTAAATTCTTTAAGATCACGAATAACACGTGACTTGAAAAAATCATCTTCTTTTAATTCAGGTTCAAACACGACAACTTCAATACCTTTTGCCTTCACGCGTTTCATAATCCCTTGAATTGAAGATGCTCGAAAGTTATCAGAACCACTCTTCATAATTAAACGGTAAACACCCACTATTTTGGGCTGTTTTTGAATAATTGTATCTGCAATAAAATCTTTACGCGTTGTGTTTGACTCAACAATGGCATTAATTAAATTACTGGGTACATTTTTATAATTAGCGCGAAGTTGTTTAGTATCTTTTGGTAAACAATACCCGCCATAACCAAACGAAGGATTATTATAATGATCACCGATTCGCGGATCTAAACCAACACCTTCAATAATCTGCTTGGTGTTAAGCCCATGAACCTGCGCATAAGTATCTAGCTCATTAAAGTAAGCGACACGCATCGCAAGATAGGTATTTGAAAAAAGTTTAACCGCTTCTGCTTCGGTAGAATCAACAAAAAGCACCGCAATATCTTCTTTTATAGCACCTTCAACAAGCAAACCTGCAAACCTTTCTGCACGTTCAGAGCGCTCACCAACAATTATTCGTGAAGGGTACAAATTATCATAAAGCGCATGACCTTCGCGCAAAAATTCAGGAGAGAAAATAATGTTTTCAGTGCCAAATTTAGCCTTGATTTCTGCGGTATACCCCACAGGAACGGTTGATTTAATTATCATAACCGCATCAGGATTAATCTCCATAACATCTTTGATGACAGCCTCAACCGTGCTGGTATTAAAATGATTATGCACTGTGTCGTAATCTGTTGGCGTCGCTATAACTATAAACTCAGCCCCCGCATAAGCCTCATGCTTATCCAATGTTGCTTTAAAGTTTAACGACTTATTCGCAAGAAAATCTTCAATCTCATCATCTGCAATCGGGGATTGCTTATTATTAAGCATCTCCACTTTTTCAGAAATAACATCAAGTGCTGTAACTTCGTGATTTTGTGCAAGTAACATAGCATTTGAGAGACCAACATAGCCCGTTCCAGCAATAGCAATTTTCATAAAATGACCTTTAAAATTCAAGATTTTCTTACTCGGTATAATGAATTATAACAAGAAGGTAATACTAAGACAGAGAGCTTAGCTGATTGTGGTTAATTTTTCAGCATTTACAAGATAGACTAGGCAAAAGGCCGGATGGTTGAATAATAATAGATAATGATTAAAAGTCTCAAGTCACTATGGTAGAGTCAATCACTCTGCGTCTAAGAATGGATATTTATGCCACATAGATTTGATGTACTCGACAGTTTTAGAGGGCTAGCAGCAATTCTAGTCGTTTTTGTACATATGCATTATGTCGGGAGCTTTATTGAGCCAGATTTTTTTAGGGAAAGTTTTTTATTTGTTGAATTCTTTTTTGTATTAAGCGGCTTCGTTTTGGCTCATGGCTATGCATTAAAAACAAACTTAAATTTCAAAAAATTTATCATCTCCAGGTCTTTTAGACTTTTCCCTTTACACCTATTCACTCTTACAATTATTGTTTTATTAGAGTTTGGAAAGCTGTATGCCTATAACAAAGGCTTCAACTTTAATGCCGTTCCTTTTACTGGCAGTCAAAACCCTCACGATATATTACCCTCTGCTCTGTTATTACAAGCATGGTTACCAGGAGTTGAAACTTTTAGTTGGAACGCCCCTTCTTGGAGCATTAGTATAGAGTTTTATATGTATATGCTATTTTTTATATCACTTTATATCAATAAGCCTTATTTTTATATAGCCTGGTTTACTATTTCAATTCTTTCATTCAGCATTCTTTTTACAAATACGAACATACCACTGGGTGACTTAGCAATAGCACGAGGGCTCTCTAGCTTTTTTGCCGGCTCACTAATCTACTTTATATTTAGAAAAGTTCACACAAAAGTCACACTGAAAAAAGAATTATTCACCCTCCTTGAACTTTCAGTATTAGTCCTCGTCATCATTACTGTTTCATCATCAGTACCCAATAAATCAATAGTAGCGACATTTTTGTTTATTATTCAAGTGTTTATTTTTGCTTTTCAGAAAGGTTATATCTCTAAATTCTTATGCAATAAAGTATTCTTATATTTAGGCAAGCTGTCGTACTCCATTTACTTAACTCACTCTATTATCCTTTTTGGCTCTCTATCAATCTATATGATCGTAGAAAAGGTTTTCAAAATAAAAGTCAGCCAAACGATAGATGAGGTACGTTTTATCGACCTAGGAGGTCCTCTTTATAACAATATGGCCATTTTAGCCATTCTCGGCATTGTTGTCTTTATTTCTCACTTTAGCTATAAGCATATTGAATTGAAAGGGCAGGCACTAGGCAAGAGAATCAACTTGAAAGGGATTACAGATTAAATCACTTTCTAGCCAACATATGGAAATCACCAGCAAGTTCAGCTAAATACATCTCTAAATTAGTGTATCCCGCTTTGTTTTTAATTGTATAACCTTGAATCGACCAGTTTTCGTTAACACCATTAGCATCAGAAACGTTATGTTTTTTCTCCCATGCATCCGGCAAGCCATCCCGATCTTTATCAAATTTATCGAGGTTTCTTTTTATTGTCGCATAGTTAGGAAATTTTAACCGTGACTTAGCTCCCAAATCATTCTCATTACTCGGTCCTGACTTAGTTTTTGCGATTGAAATATATTTCGAATCAATTTGATCATCATTATATGTACTTCCATCCGGATGAAACCTGACTCCTGCGCCAGAATTTTTCAGAACATAATCTTTCACTTTTTCTGTTGGCGTTACGGTAATGGGGTATTTACCATCGGGAATTTTAGTTGTACGGTGATATAAAGGGATGTCAGGTAGAGAATCCCCACTACTGGCACCTTCGAGAGGTGAGCCATCATACTCACTCCCCATACCACCATAAATAGCCATTGCATTAGACATAAAAAGCCATTGATTATCAGTTTTAGAAATCAGCGGTGTACCATTTCGTTTGATTACTTCATTACCCTTAAAGTATAGTGATGGCTCCATAGCTAGGCTAGTAGGCTGTTTTCCTTCATAACTAACTTCAAATTTAAAAAGATCATCTAACCCAATATCTCCTGATCTATCCGACTCATAAATATTATTGATATAGTCAACACTCATATTACCGATAAAACTATCGAGACGCGAACCTACCCCATAGATATAGTTCGATATTCTTTTATATCGTCCAGAATCCCCTGCCCCTATATTCCCCGTATGTCGGTGGGTATTTAAAATAAACGCATTATGATGGAAATCTGTTGCTCCTATAGCATTACGCCACTTTTCAATACGCTCTTCTTCCGTACCTCCTGTCACATCTCTATAGTAATTACCTAAAACAAATCCTACTCGATGTTTTGCAATTCCCTCATGCCCAAGAGAATACTGCATGGTAATATTACCCTCTTTACCCGTATTTGAATTTGTCCCTCCAAGTTTGCCTAGGTATGAACTAAAACCAGAAGAATAATGATCATAGATAAGATTTGTACTATATTTTGTCCCAAAAGCATTAAACCTAGCCTCATGATGTATACCTGATTCCCAGCCCCCTTTTGCAGAAATATAACGAATTGCCATATTATCACTATGAGTCAGATAGAGGCTTCCATTGGCAGGGATTGATGTATCAAAATCTTCATTTAAATAACTCCAAATTGCTCCTTGGTAATATTTGTATTGAATCCCTTGCGAATTTGCATGATAAGGAATAGATACAATATGCACTCCTCCTAAGTCATTCGCTGTTTGACCAGCTAAAGTAAAGTTCCCGACGTTTTCTGTCCACTCCCATGTTGAAACATTAAAACGACCACCTACGGCAAATACAATAGTTCTTTTTTCATTTCCATATCCTGTAAGCGCCTCAAAAAGTGAGCCTGGGCCTTTTTCATCAGTATTGGTGACGTAAACCACTTTACCACCACGTCCACCTATTGCACCGGCACCTGCACCTTCTGCTGTAGGAAAGGCTTTTAAGGTATCAAGAGTGATGACTGAAGACTTTTTATTGGCAGCTGTAGGAACTTCGGTCTTATTACTAAGCTCAGGCGGAGTAGCTTGACCGCCTTGACCACCGCAAGCGGATAAAAACATACAAAATACAGAAATAGACACAGAAAGCCTCTGGGGTTTATTGAGGGGGTACATTTTTATTATCCTTTATTTTAATTATTTTTCAATTGTTATTTAGTAGCACATACGGTAGCAATGCTATAAATTCATAAGAGTTTCGAATTGAATAGGTTTGTTTTTAAGCCAACTTTGTTTTTTTATTTATTTTTATTTTTTACTGATACATTCATCAGAAAAGTAAGTATCAATATGCAAAGAGTAAGCTGTTACAATTAAAAAGTATAGCTAAAGAAGACCAATGGTATTTTAAATGTATACACTGATCCGTTATTATTCAGCCATAATATAAAATTATTCTAAAATTCAATATCTACAATATATTATAAAAAACAACTATTAACTTACAACTGACTTAAAATGACCTTGCCCTCTAAAAAAAATACATTTCACGAAATAGTTATTTTTATTTTTATCGCTGTAAACTTCTCTTATATATTGAGCTATGCATTCCATAATATGGAATTTCTCATTCTTAATACCGTCGTCACATTTACACTGGTACTTGTTTACCAAAGATCGTTCTCATATATCATTCAGCTCCCCCTTTCACGGTGGTTACTCTTTTACACAATTGTACACCTCATTTGGATTTTACTCCCACACTCCTACGCTACACCTGCCGATGTCGGAAGCAGATTCATTAGTATCATGTATCTATTTACCTTAGCTTCGCTGTTATATTTTGATGATGAAAACCTAAGCACTGCACGAAAAGCGATTTTGCTCGTAACACTTATTTCTATTTCTAATCATATCTATGAGCTTTTCGTACCCGACGCTTTTTACTCACTTGATTCACTCAAGAAAATTGTAGGTCGTTCTTCAGGCTTTTATGGAAACTCAACGGGAGCAGGAGAGGCCATCATTCTCGGCATGATTTTATCGTATGGATTAGTTCCCTCACCCTTAAAGGTCCCTTTCTTACTGTTTGCTTTACTGGGCGTAATTCCAACTTTTTCAAGAGCAGCAATTGCATCTTGGTTTATCGTCGTCTTCATATTAGTCTTAACGCAGGCCATAAAAAAGAAAGAAGCAATTACTATCGGAAGTATTGTTTTCTTTCTTGTAGCTATTGCCTTACCTATTTTCATAACATTCCTTGATGTTTTCTTAGGAGAGGAAGCCGCAAATGTATTAGGTCGACTTGACTTTTTTTCAAGCAAACATTCAGTTTCTGATTCCAGTGCCCAATCTCGACTTACCATTGCAAAAGCTGGATTTGAAGCTTTTGCAAACAACCCACTTTTAGGGGGTGGCTTAGCCCTTACCTACCATTGGGCGCATGATATATCAACTCACAATATGTATTTATTTCATATGGCAGAATTTGGAATCATTGGCCTATTTTTATACCCTCTCATGCTAGTATCACTGCTCCCCAAGGCAACAGGCGAAGCAAAAAAAACTGGGCTCGCTTTTGTGACTTTCCTCTTTATCATTGGGTTTACATCACATAATGTTTTAGATGGCTTTCACACACTGCTAGCTATTGCTGTAATGGCAAGCTGGGCTTATAAATCCAGAACCAGCACTAGCCACCAGCATGCCATTTTTAAAAGTACAGCTTCTTTAGAGAGTAATATTTAATGCCTCAAAAAAAACAATTAAAGTCTGTATTTACAACAATCTTACTAATAATTTTCATATTACTAGCCACTAGCCTTTCAAGAATCCTTATCTTTAATCATGTTTTCTCAAGTACACCATTAAGTGTCGAAAGAGGAGATACTAGTCGCTATGAGGAACCTGCATTAAACCTTTTAACTCACGGTAGCTTAGCCATTAACCCTACAGACCCGCACACAACTGCACTCAGCACCACTCCCATTTACTCTCTTTTGATCGCGGCATCCTATAAAATATTTGGTCTAAACAACAGATATTCGATGATTATTATCCAAATACTATTAAGTAGCTTAACGCTTCTTATCGTTTTTCTTACTACTAAACAGATATGGACAAAGAAAGTGGCATTTATCGCCATGACCCTTATGGCTCTTGAGCCATTGCAAACACTTTATTCACAAATCATATTAAGTGAAACTTTATTCACCCTTTTTCTGGCAAGCTCACTTTTTGCACTGAGCAAATTAGTTTTGACACAAGATAAAATGCGATGGGCTCTTATACTTGGAATTACGATCACCTTAGCAACAATGACACGCC
>JALSJU010000111.1 GCA_026989145.1 Thiotrichaceae bacterium | reverse complement strand
CAACTGTATTGCTAATTTTCGCATTGGGCTTGTACGAATTATTTATTAGTAAAATTGAACAGGCATCCAATGCACACGGCGCTTCAAAAATATTAGTAATTCGTAGCTTAGATGACCTAAAAGGTCGTCTTGCTAAAGTTATTTTAATGATTTTGATTGTTAAATACTTTGAACATGCGCTGGGTATGGAATTTAAAGACGCCAAAGATTTGTTGTACTTTGCAGGTGGTATCGCCTTCTTAGGCTTGGCACTTTATTTATCGCATGCGGCTGAAGGCAAAGGTAATCATTAAACTTAGTTACAGTTTTATCGCGTTGTTCTCTGCATTAGTGATTTTTTCTCATTCACTGTATGCAAAGGATGCTGTAGAGACTGTGACTAGCATAAAAAAATCGCAATTTACTGAGCCTCAATTTGGTAAGCCCATTAACATAACTTTTACGATTATTCCTAATTACTTGCCGAACAAAGATTGTATCTACATCAAAAACGATGACACGGTATTTTATATCTCTAAACCGTTACTTGAAAATCTACAACTCTCGCAACCTAAAAGCGACGCTAGAAAGAAGGCCAGTAACAAGGTAAGCGACAACAATACAAAGACCATAAAAGGTCCGATACGCCCCGAAAAAACAGCTGAAATAAAATATGCGGGTTTTGCAAAAGTTATTTTAGATAATCAACTCAACAGCAAAGATATATTTGGTTGTACTAAAATAAAAGCCACACTCTCTGCAAAAACGCTTTACCTAATAAAGCGACTATTGAATGCTGGACAGGTTGCCGTTTTAGATAGATCGAAGAATAAATTCACCAAAAAAATTACCGTTAAATACACCGCGAAACAAAACACTTTGGGTCGTATCGCTTATATGACAGCCACCATTCCTAGTAAATCTATGCTGTTATTACGCTGGGAAGATTACCTTTAATAGTATCTACCCCACTGTTTTTAGCGATCTTCCCATCTTGTTTTATTAAGATGGTGAACTCGATTATGTCGCCAGCTTTATCGGCGACGTTGTATCAGTAAACTGAAATCCTATTAACTTTGAGATTAAAAATGCCTTCAGAATCATTATTCGAACAAATTAAATCCATCAGCCAGCCACCATCTGAAGATATTTTTAAGGCTATCCAAGCTGAAAAAGAAAACATCACACCGTTGCTGCTTAAAGAGGTGGAAGCGTTTGCGAATGATCCGCATTCGGTTAAGAACCGTGGCGATGATTATATCCGCCATGTGGTTTCTTTGTTCTTGCTGGCAAATTTTCGTGAGACGAAAGCCTATCCTCACATCATCAAACTGATTTCGCGCTCAGGCGATACCGTGGTGTCTTTAACGGGTGAGGTGTTTACCGAAGCTTTAGGGCGCATTCTTGCCTCGGTTTATGATGGTGATTTAAGCCAGATTAAAAGTGTCATTGAAAACCCCAATGTAAATATCTGGGTGCGCTCTTCTGCTTTAGAAAGCTTGGTGGTGCTATGGAAAGAAGATGTAATTGAGCGCACTACCGTCATTGATTATTTAAAAGAGTTAATGGAAGGAAAACTCGAACGCGTACCCAGTTATGTTTGGGATAATGTCGGGCTAATCGCTTACGATATTCACCCCAACGGCATGGAGAATTTATTACGAACAGCAATTAACGATAGACTCATCGCGCCTTTAGTGATGGATTTAAAGTTGCTGGATGATTGCATTAAAACCGATATCACCAGCGTGCTCGCACAAAAAGATAAGGTCATTAAAGGCTATATAGATTCACCCAAAGAAGAGCTCACATGGTGGCTTTACCCCAATGAGAATAAACAAACACTCGACAAAGGCATCGACTACGCCAACCTTGATGTGCCGATTGTAGATAAAGAAATCACCCCCGGCGAGCGATCAGCCCCGATGGGTTGGCGAGCCAATACCTTTACTCGCGCCGTTCCTAAGATTGGTCGGAATGATCCGTGTTATTGCGGGAGCATGAAGAAGTTTAAGAAGTGTTGTGGCAAATCGAGCTAGTACAACCTTAGAGTTTCATTCACTGGCTTATTTTTATAGATTGAACTTGTCATTAACGGTGTAACATCACTTTATTTACCATTATCTTCTTTCTTCCTTTTTGCATCATCACAATCAATTTCTGGGTAGGGATAACGAACATGACCGTAACGTACCACTAATACAGCAAGCGTAAGAATGATAATTGTCAAACTGGTTTCCAGTAATCTCCACTGTTCAAACGATTTTGAATCTAAAATAATATATCGAGCCAAGGCAACAATAGCGATGTATATTGGAAAACGTATAGGTAACTTATGCTGTTCATAATAGATTTGAATCATTGCTAACACTTCGAGATAGATAAACAATAACAATAAGTCTTTGAGTTCAACTTTTCCTTGCTCAAACATTACAATGATTTCTTGCCCGACAGCGATCAGTGTTGCAATCAAGATAATAACTAAGCCAACTTGCTCAATATAATGAAGTGCACAAAATACTGTTTTCTTTTGATTCATTGTAATTTCTACTTTATCTAAATGATATTAATTAAAATTAAACTCTTATGAGTACAGTACACAGTTTCATATCAGCAGATAAAGGAGACTTATCTTTGTATACTGCACTCATAAGAAATTATTTATCCTCATTACCCGTTAACCAAAATTCTACCCCTTTTTCTTGAAATTCGTCATAGGATAAATAATGCGTTCCATCACAAGAAAAGTTTAACCCGATCATGCCATTAACAAGGTTCAATGAGGCTGAGCGTAAATAAATTGTCTCATCCATAAAACGCAATGCCTTGAAAAGGTCAAAGATATGCATAATATCCAGCGATGGCACAATCGCTCTTTCAAAATACGGGCGACGCGGGTAGGCAAGACAAATATCAGGCGTACTTAATTCTTCCATGGTTAATATCCTATACACAAAGGAATCATCCACGTGCCAAATAGTTGCTCTACTACTCGAAAAATGAATTTGGCAGTGATATACGCCATGTTCGAGCATAAGCTCTTCCATTAAATACAGTACATCATCCATTTTATTATCAAGTAAGCTTTCAGTTCGTTCTTGAGAGAATAACCCCCCACGAATTGATGGATCACCTTTTATTTGTCGCCATTGTGCAGGCTCTTGATAAATAATATTTTGCATGTGAGGAAGCTCTCTCAGGTCATAATCAACTCCAAGAAACCCTATGCGTTTACCTTTGTCATTTTTAATGACTTGAACTGCTGTTATTGAGGGGCGCTTTTTATTTTTACTGATATATGAATCAGAAAGAGAGAACTCTTCACCATCAAACATATCGACCATATAAGGTCGTGTAGCGCGATTTCGACCAAAAGCATTATGATCTATTTTTTCATGATTTAAGGTTGAACTGATTTGCACACCATCAGCATCCAAAGCGTAAAGATTTTTACAATAAGCAAGATCTTTGCATGATTTTGAGAGCCTCTCATTTATCAAATTCTTGTTTTTGATAATTGGAGACAAATCCTTAGCTAAGTTTAATAATGAAACGCCTAACAGGCTTGCCAGCAATTCTCTTTGCTCTTTGATTGATTGTTTAAGATCAGTACTCATTATCTGCTGAATTCACTCTATAAATATGGATTTTCAAACTACTCACCGTATCGTTCCTGATAATCTTCCATTGAAGCCTTCACTACTTTTAACGCATGCTCACGACCATAAGCCTCACCTATTTTTACCGTGCACTCTTTTCCTGGCAACATTTTGTAAGTTTTAAAGTAATGGTCTAATCTCTCTATAAGAACATGAGGCAGGTCATCCAGCTCGCGCGCTTCCCCCCATATATTATCTGTTGCTAAAACAGCAATAATTTTATCATCCGCCTCCCCATCATCAATCATCGGCAAACCACCAAGAACTCTGGCATGTAATAAAATATCTGCACGGGTAATTGGGCGTTCTGAAAATACGCAAATATCGAGAGGGTCTTTATCCCCTTTTAGCCCTTCTTGACCCATTAGGCTTGCAGTGCGTTTCCCACAATAGGTACGAGGAATAAAACCGTAAAGAGAAGGTTGTAAAGAAGATGCACGTTGAGGTCTATCCACCATCAAGTAGCCTGTTTTCTTATCCGTTTCATATTTCACGGGGTCGTAAGGCGTAATCTCAATATAAGCATTAACAATATCGGGGGCATCTTCTCCAGCATCAAGTCCATGCCAAGGGTGTGGTCGCCATCGATAAAAAGCATCTGGAAAGGGCATTATAATTCCTCAAAAATTAATCAATCGGTATAATAATTCTGTTAATATACATAAAATCGAAAAGAATTATTACACTTTTATTCGAAAACGTAATAATATATTACATCATTAACTTATTTGAGCTGATATTGAAAGCGAATCCACTTCCAAAAGCCCCTGAACAACATGCTGAATGTATCCGTATTCGTGGCATTGTGCAAGGTGTGGGATTTCGCCCAACAGTATGGAAAATTGCTACGCAGTTTCAACTTACTGGTTCAGTCAGTAATGATGGCGATGGTGTATTGATAAGGGTAGAAGGAAAATCACTTTCCATCAATGCCTTTATTGATGCGCTCAATAATAGCAAGCCTGCTCTGTCTCGCATTGATAGCATCGAGCGTGAACGCACTGATTTTCCTGATGACCCAGCGATAAACTTTGAAATCATCAAATCTACCCACTCTACTGCCAACACAGGGATAACCGCAGATGCAGCAACTTGTGATGAGTGCCTTGCAGAAATTTTGGATGATACTTTAAATAAGAACAGCAACAGTCAGAACCGTCGCCAATGTTACCCTTTTACCAACTGCACTCACTGCGGACCTCGACTAAGCATTATCAAAGGTATTCCTTATGATCGCGCTCAAACCAGCATGGATGCATTTGAAATGTGTCCTGCTTGTTTAAACGAATACAATTCACCTAATGATCGTCGCTTTCACGCACAACCTAACGCTTGCCCAAACTGTGGCCCTGAAGTATGGCTAGAAGGCAAGGATGGAAGGTTAGTTTCCAGTGTTAATAAAAACCAACGATACAAAGATCCGATTAATGACATTCCTATTATTAAGGCGGCACTCTGTATTCGTGAAAAAAACATTGTTGCCATTAAAGGCATTGGAGGCATTCATTTAGCCGTTTGTGCTTGTGATGATGGCTTTAACAACAATGGCTCCGCAAATGGAGAAAGTGGAATAAGCGCAGTCCAAAAGCTACGCTTAAAAAAACAGCGCCCCAACAAACCCTTTGCCATCATGGCAAAGAACGTGGCAATGATTGAGCAGTATTGTTATGTAAATGATGAAGAGCGCGCTCTACTTACCAGTCCCGCCGCACCGATTGTTTTATTAAAAAAAAGAGAGGTAAGCGGTACGGAACGAAAAACATCACAACTATCTAATGATGTAGCACCTGGGCAAAAAACATTAGGCATGATGCTTCCCTATAGTCCGTTACATCATATATTACTCAATGTATTGAACAAGCCTATTGTGCTGACATCAGCCAATGCCAGTAACGAACCACAATGTATTGATAATGACCATGCGCGTGAAACTTTAAGTGAAATTGCGGATTTCTTTTTACTGCATAATCGTGATATTGAAAATCGTGTAGATGATTCTGTAGTACGCATGATGGCTGGAAAGCCACAATTTTACCGTCGCGCTCGTGGTTATGCACCTGAATCTTTACCCTTGCCTGAAGGATTTAGCGCGCTGGCTAATAAGGGTGCACCAGCCAATAAGAACTCACCACAAATTTTGGCAATGGGCGGCGAATTAAAAAATACATTTTGTCTCATCAAAAATGGTCAGGCCGTTTTATCACAGCACATGGGCGACCTAGAAAATTATAAAACCTATGAAGACTACCGTCACAATCTAGCTTTGTACGAAAATCTATTTCAGCATCAAGCGGAACACATCGCGATTGATATGCACCCTGAATATATCTCCAATAAAGCAGGTCACGAACTAGCTAACGAAAGGGGCGCTAAGTTACACAAAATTCAACACCATCACGCACATATCGCCGCTTGCCTTGCGGATAACCAATACCCGTTGAATGGTGAACCCGTTTTAGGAATTGCATTGGATGGTCTAGGGTATGGATCTGACGGCTCCTTATCTGCTGACGGCTCTTTATGGGGTGGCGAGTTTTTGCTAGCTGATTATCAGCAAAGCAAGCGTCTCGCACACTTTAAACCCGTCGCTTTATTGGGTGGTACGGTTGCCATGAAGCAACCTTGGCGTAACACCTATGCACATATACAGGCCTGCTTAAATCCTATCAACAGCAATGAGAATGGCTGGGATTGGGTCGTTCAAAACCATGCAGAATTGGAATTGGTTAAAACCTTATCGAAAAAACCTCTAGCTACTTTTGATGCTATGTTAGAAAAGGGAATGAGCTGCCCCAAAGCCTCATCAGCAGGACGATTATTTGATGCGGTTGCAGGTGCGATAGGGCTCTGTCCAGAAGAAATTCAATATGAAGGGCAAGCAGCCATTGAGTTAGAAAATTGCATAGATGAGCAAGCTTGGAAAGAGGCAAATAACTCGGCTTATGAATTTGATTTAAGCGCCAAGCAATTAGTCCCTACTCCGATGTGGAAAGCCCTATTGCAAGACTTATCAGATTCAACTTCATCATCTTTGATATCAGCACGATTTCACAAAGGCTTATCAAATGCCATACAAACTTTAGGCATACAACTAGCAAAAGAAAATAACATTAATACCATCGCGCTATCAGGTGGCGTATTTCAAAACAAAACCTTATTTGAAGATGTGAAACAGGGCTTAGAACAGCAAGACTTTACTGTCATAGTGCACCGCAATGTGCCCGCCAATGATGGTGGTTTAGCTTTAGGGCAAGCAGTTATAACAGCCGCGAGAATCATAGATTGATAACAGCTTGCGACATTTAAAGGAGAAAACATGAACGATGAAATCCAAACTATATTAAGCAACTACCATTCCGATCGAACACGCTTAATGGATATGCTGTGGGATGTGCAGTTGCAACAAGGTTATATTTCCGACGAAGCAATCTCTTCTTTGGCAAAAGGTTTAGAAATTGCAAAGGATGATGTGCGCGAAACCCTAACATTTTACCACTTTTTTCATGACAAGCCTTTTGGAAAACATAAGGTCTACCTGTGTGATACAACTATCGCAAAAATGGGCGGTTACGATGAAGTACGCGACACACTAAGCAAAGAAATAGGTACAGCATTTAATAGTGTTGATGAAACAGAGGTTTTTGGCTTAGGGGATGCAAACTGTATTGGTTTGAGTGATCAAGAGCCAGCCATGATGGTAGATAACGTTGTTTTTACAAAACTGACACCTGCCAAAGTTAAAGATATTATTAGTGGTCTAAAATCAGGTAAAACAGCAGAAAATATCGCTAACCCTGAAAATATCGACAGCAAAGAGCTGGCCTATGTTGAGAATATGGTTGATGCCAATATCAAAACCGAAAGCCAAGTTTTGTTTAAAGCCAATCGTGACTATAAATCAATTTTGCAAACATGTTTAGACAAGCATATCCCTGAAGAAGTTATTGAGGAAATCACTCTAGCTAACCTTCGTGGGCGTGGTGGTGCAGGCTTCCCAACAGGAATGAAATGGAAGTTCGGCCGAGAAGCCGAAGGGGCTGAAAAATATATCATCTGTAATGCCGATGAGGGAGAACCTGGCACTTTTAAAGATCGCGTTCTACTTTCTCACTCACCTAAAGATGTATTACTTGGGATGATTGCAGCCGCCTACGCCGTTGGTTCTCGTCATGGAATAATCTATTTACGTGCAGAATACTGGTATCTCAAAGACTTTTTGCAGCAACAAATCCAAGATTTTCGTGATGAAGGCCTACTTGGGAAGAACATTCTCGGTTCAAAACTAGAGTTTGATATACGCATTCAAATGGGCGCGGGTGCTTATGTCTGTGGTGATGAAACAGCATTGATTGAATCCTGTGAAGGCAAACGAGGTACTCCCAGAGTTAAACCTCCTTATCCGATCAATCAGGGTTATCTAGGAATGCCCACCAGTGTCAATAATGTTGAGACGCTTGCAGCTGCCAGTTATATCATCGAAAAAGGCGGTGATTGGTATGAAGAAATGGGAACCGATGACTCCACAGGAACACGCTTATTAAGTGTTTCTGGTGACTGTGAAAACCCTGGAATTTATGAAATAGAATGGGGCACAACACTCAATGAAGTTTTAGAAATGATAGGTGCAAAAGATGCCAAAGCAGTACAAATAAGTGGTCCTGCTGGTGATACTCTATCCGTTAAACTTGATGGTGAACGCGAATTTTGTTACAGCGATTTGTCCTGTAACGGTTCGTTAATGGTGTTTAATCAATCACGCGACCTACTCAATGTAGTCAGAGACTTTGAAAAATTCTTTGTAGAGGAGTCCTGTGGGATTTGCGTACCTTGTCGTGCTGGTGGCGTTGACTTATTACATAAGATGGAACGCTTTATTGATGGTCGTGGCTGTCAGCAAGATATAGAAGAAATTACCACATGGAGCAAATTACTCAAGGGTACAAGTCGTTGTGGCTTAGGAACAGCAGCCCCAAATCCAATTTTAGCAACACTTGAAAAATTCCCTGAAATTTACCAAGAAAAGCTGGTTGAACAAAAAGGTCCGCTTTTACCTTCTTTTGATATGCATGAAGCGTTAAGCGCGCATGAGTTGGCTCATAAAAAACTAACACAGGAGGAAGTATAATGAGTGTCACTATAACCATTGATGGAAAAGAAGTGAATGCAAGGGATGGTGATAATATTATTGATGTTGCCGCTGAAAATGGCGTTTATATTCCCTCCCTTTGTTACGTTAAAGGTAAGCCTTGCTTAGGCACATGTCGCACTTGCTCAGTAAAAGTAAATGGCAATGTCATGGCAGCCTGTACGATACCCGTAGCAGAAGGCATGGAAATTGAGGTCAATGAACCTGAAGTAACCGACATGCGAAAAGCATTAGTTGAGTTACTATTTTCTGAAGGCAATCATAACTGCCCAAGTTGTGAGAAAAGTGGTCGCTGTGAGTTACAAGCAACAGGTTATGAAGTTGATATGATGGTTTCTCGCTTCCCCTATCGCTTTACGCCTCGTGTTGTTGATCACAGCTCTAAAACCATTTTCTTACAAAGAGATCGATGTATCTTCTGCCAACGTTGCGTTGATATGATTCGCGATGAAAAGACTGGTGAAAAAATATTCAGCATTAAAGGTCGAGGCACACATGCACGTATAGAGATAGATACCGACTTAGCCAATGCAATGTCACCTCAACAAGTACGAGAAGCATCTGACCTTTGCCCCGTCGGTTGTATCATAGACTCAACCCAAGGTTATGATGACCCCATAGGTAAACGTAAATTTGAAGTTAAAACTATTAGAGATCGCGCTTTAGAGAGGA
>JALSJU010000110.1 GCA_026989145.1 Thiotrichaceae bacterium | reverse complement strand
ATAGGCTTAAAAATGTAAGTATTAAGGTAAAAATAGAGAAGAACTAGCGATTGATTTGATGTTTTTTTAACATCCAACTCAATTATCAGAATAAATTGGAAAATGAGATCTCATGCAAAGGTCTCAAGTAACGATTCTAAGATAGCATCAGGCATCCATGTCGCAGCCAAGTTAACAATGGCTACGGTCGAATACTTCTTTTTATCATATTTCTCTGCATTTAATGTATCTAAAAAGGGCATTGACTCTTCACGTTTATCAGGATCCATATAAAGCAAGATATGCACTTTACCCTGAAGATTTTTTGAGTGCCATGCGTTGTCTTTACTGTCTCCTCCATTATCTTTATCTAAAACCACAAGAGGCAGTACCTCACCTACATTCACTGCATGAAGCATCATACTTACAAATAGACTAGCTGTTATCATTTTTATTTTCATTTTATATCTCCAATATTTTTTTCACACTAAAGAGTATAACCTTCCAATATGGATGCTATATGAACCCTACTCCCAAAAAAGAAGTAACACAGCTACCTGCTCCTCGAAGAGTATAGAAGTAGTCTCTGCTATGCATTTGAGGTCTACCTACCACAAGCCCACCAATCGCCACTGAACCAAGTGTGCCAAACTATTTGTAAATCCCACCTCTGTAGCCTATATCTGATCTGATAGCTTCTATCATCACTTCATCGTTTACAACTTTGACGATGATTCTTATGTTTCCTTTTCTTATCCTGTATGTATCCGTAAGCGTGCCTTGCATTTGCTTATAGTCACTGTTGATATCTATGCCGTAAAAATGACTTTTAACAAATCTTATGACCAGACTATCTACTTCCTCTTCACTGATGTGAGGATACCAACTAAAGGACAGCCATAATCTTATCAACAAAAATCAACCACTCGTCATTGCGGTGAAGACCGCAATCCACGGTTGACGCATCGCCTAATCGTAAATAGATACTGGTTTTCACCAGTATAACGAAGTTGAGTATTGTTACAAAAGTGGCAAAAACACGGGGGGTGGCAATTTATAGGCTTATTTTGCCACCCCCCTACTTTTTTGATGTTTTGTAAGTAATCCCTCTTAGCTTACCGCCTCTTGATGATCATCAAGGTAGAAACCCCAAAAACTCACTAAAGTAAAAATCCAATTGAGATGGATTTAACGAATTAAGTGAATGAGCCAATAACATTACAAGAGCCAAAGCTACTCCCAGGTGATTTGGCGATTTGGTTTTTTATTTTTATGGAGCTACTGGTGTTTGCGATTGCCTTTATCGCTTACGCGGTTACGCGTGCTCAAAATGTGGCGCTTTTTAATGAGTTCCAATTAACGCTTAATAAAGAATCGGGTGCAGTTAACACGCTACTGCTCATTACTTCTAGCTATTTTGTGGTTCGGGCGGTTCATGCGATTAAGTTGGACAGGGTTAAAGCGTGCATCACTAATCTGAATATTGCACTTGGCTTTGGCGCTGGTTTTTTGCTCTTAAAATCACTGGAATATTACGATAAGTTTTCGGCAGGTATCACACTCAGCACCAATACCTTTTATATGTTTTACCTGTCTCTCACGATGTTTCATTTTTTACACGTGATTTTAGGCATGATTATTTTATTTGCGATTGTGATAAAAGCAAAACGGGGTCATTACAGCGCTAACAATCATTATGGCGTCGAAACGGGTGCATCGTATTGGCATATGGTTGATTTGGTTTGGATTATCTTGTTTCCGCTCGTTTATATAATCCGATAAAAGAAAGATGAAAGAGGATGATAAGGGATGAAAAACGCGTGAAAAAAACCATTCAAAATCACATCAACATCCATAGCATTTGGTTAGCGATGGTAGCCCTAACGATACTCAGCTATGCATTAGGAAAGTTTGGCTTTAGCGGCATTGTTAGTGTGCTTGTTTTACTGCTAACAGCGGTGGTTAAAGGCACGCTAATTATTCGTGATTTTATGGAGCTTCGTGATGTTTCACTGCTTTGGCGGGTGATTATGTATGGCTGGTTGTGGGGTGCAACGTTAGCAATTTTTATTATTTATTTAGTCTCTAATAAATAAGGAGGGCTACTTATGACCACAAATACTGTTAGAAAAACGCTACAACAGGATGAAATTCCATCTGTAGAACTTGATTTTATGAATGCTACTCACTTTGAAGAAATCAAAATAGTGAGAGAGATTGGCGAGCTTATCGATACATATATCTCAGAGAATAGTGATGAAAACCAGCAGGCACTCAGCAAGAAATTAAACGCATGGTTAGATCACACCATTTTACACTTTGAGCGTGAAAATGCGCTTATGCAAGAAACGGGCTTTCCTGCCTACGAGATACACGCTAGTGAACACGTAAAAGCTTTAAATCTTTTGCGTGAGCTAATAAACGCTTGGAGTGATAGCCAAGACATTGAATTAGTCAAAAACTATATCTTTTCAGCTTGGCCCACATGGTTTGAACAACACGTCAATACGATGGATATGATGACGGCAAAATTTGCAGTGATTAATGGGTACCAAAATCCCTAGCAAAACACTAACAAATCACTTATAAAAATTACCAAGAGAGCACACATGAGCGACATCCCCTATTACCAAACCCAAAACAACGAAGTTGAGCTATTTGAACACTCTTACAACAACCAACTACCTTTATTAATCAAAGGGCCTACCGGTTGTGGTAAAACCCGTTTTATTCAACACATGGCGGCAAAATTAGGACGCAAGCTTTACACCGTTGCCTGTCACGATGATTTAACCGCCGCTGATTTAGTCGGCAGGCATTTAATTGGCGATGGCGAAACCTATTGGCAAGATGGTCCGCTCACCAAGGCAGTAAGAGAAGGAGCAATTTGTTATTTAGATGAAGTGGTTGAAGCGCGTAAAGATACCACGGTTGTACTCCACCCGTTATCGGATGATCGTCGGATTCTCCCTATCGAACGTACTGGCGAATTATTAGAAGCACCCAAAGATTTTATGTTAATCGTCTCTTACAACCCCGGCTATCAAAACTTACTTAAAGGCATGAAGCCCTCAACGCGCCAACGTTTTATTTCTATGCGTTTTAATTACCCCGATGTGGCAACAGAAACGACCATTATCCAAAATGAAACTAAAATTGATGACAAAACAGCAACCCAACTGATTGAACTTGCTCACGCTTTACGCGCTTTAAAAGACCATGATTTAGAAGAATCCGCCTCCACCCGACTATTAGTTTATGCCGCGACCTTAATCAATGCAGGCTTTGCGCCCATTGATGCTTGTCGTGCAGCCATTATCGAGCCACTTACCGATGATGAAGAAACGGTTGAAGCGTTAATGGAAGTGGTGCGCGCAAAGATCGGAAGCTAGCAATGGACGATCAAAAATACAAAGAAAAATTTACCCATGATTATACAGGCGCAGTGGCGATGGCTTTCTTCATGGCTAATTTATTGTTTATTGGGATTTTCTATTTAATCCTTTGGGCGCTCTATTTTCTCGCCTATAAAAATGCTTCACAAGTTAGTAAAAATCATATTAAACAAGCCTTATGGGGAAGCACCCTCACGACGGCTATTGCACTAACACTTGCTATTATCGCATTTTTAACCACGGGTTTTGCCTCCGTTCAGGCCTTACTCATGGCTGAAATTTACCTGATGATTATCGTACCACTTTTTATGCTTTTAGGTGTTTTAGGCTTTTCAAAAGCTATTAATGAGAGAAACTTTAGGTTTCCAATTATTGGAAACCTATTGGGTATCGAAAAGAGTATTGAGAAGTAACATGAATGCCCTTGCTTCCTCATATGTCTCCCAAACAAAACCTACTTCTGAACAGTTAAATTTTGTAGTAAAGAAAGCTAACATCCCTGGAAGCATCGCAATCTGGTTTGCGATTTTGGCAGAAATGAGTGAGTTTGCGATTATGTTTATCGTCTACTTTTTAGCAAAAGTACATAACCCCGAGCTTTTTCACGAAGGCCCAACAAGGCTCAGCACCTTAGCGGGCACAACTAACACCCTTGTAATGCTCACCAGTAGTTTTTTTGTGGTGAGAGCCGTAATAGCAACACGCACAAATAAGCCCAAACAAAGTGCAAACTGGCTTTGGGGCGCTGTGGCTTGTGGTGTGATTTACCTCATTATCAAAGCATTTGAATATCATTGGAACACCACACAAGGTTTAGCCACTGAAACTAATATTTTTTACGGCGTTTATTACTATGTAACCTTCAACCATTTTTTACACGTTGGTTGGGGTAGTGCGGGTTTGATTTGGGTGATCTATCGAATAAACACAGGCATCTACACATCAAACGAACACGAAGGCTTAATCAATATGGCGGTTTATTGGCACATGATTGATTTGGCTTGGATTACTATTTTTCCACTGTTGTATGTGATTAGGTAATGAATATGACACACAAAAGAACAATAGGCACGCTTTGGGTAGTCCTTTTAGCCTTAACACTTTTGAGTGCTTATATGGCAGAACGTGCTGATACAAGCTTTATAAGTGCAAGCATCATGGCCATCGTACTGGCAATTAAAGGCAGGATTATTGTTGATCATTTTATGGAGCTAAAAAAGGCTCACATTGTTTTGAGAACACTGATGCGAACTTATTTTTACGTTATTCCTTCGCTAATCATTATTGTTTATTTATTCCCTGAACAGATTGCTAAATGGACGATGCTCTAATGATAACTACCGTTACACCAAATCAAAAATACAAAACCACGTCGCCAAACAGCAGCGACATAATTGAGTTGTCCGTTTCAAAAAACGAAACGGCAAGCTCACTAAAAAAGTGGGGGGGTGGTCTTAAGAAACACCTGTTAAACAGCAAAAAGAGGCTATTATGAGGCAATTAATCTGTAATCATTGCAATAACAAGGTCAGTTCTGATGATAAAACCTGCCCTAGCTGTGGAATGCCCTTGCCCACTAATCAGCAAACATCACCGCAACGCAGATTCATCTTCTGGTTTATCTTTCTGGTTCTTTTCTCGCTAAGCATGATGATAATTTTGCCGTGGTTTGGCTCAACGCCAGTACTTGGACAATGATTGAGATAAAAAGGACACTAACATGCTAGAAGAATTAGTCGGCTCAACATGGCATCGTTTCATCACAAAACGTGCTGACACCAACTACCCTGATGCCGCAGTCACATTAGATGAGGTTCGTTATACCGCAGGTATTTTCTTCCGTGCATTGGGTGGTGAGGGCGGTTTGCGCGTAGAAAACGCAACCGAGTCAACGCTACACACGCGTCGAACCATCCTACAACGCATCGCTGGCATGGGCGATAAAACACAATATGCTTGGCGTGATGAAGAGACTTTACGACTTCCTGATAGCATTGCCCTCTTTCCGACTAGGCAACTGAATCTTGATTTATATTTATGGCTAACCGCTTTATCCGTGGTTGCTGAAGAAGATATACCAACAGAACACAATACAAACTGGATTAGCAGAAACCAATATCGAACCGTTAAAACCTTAGAAATTTGGCCCGGTTTAAATCAACGTTACCAAACATTGTTAAAAGCCCATTTAGCACAACGCCCTAAGCCTGAAAATTTAGCAAAGGATGAAGCCGAGCAAGAAATAATCATCCGTCATGCATTAATAAACGCGACTTCAACTGAAAATATAAAATATGCAAAACGACCTCCACAGCCTGTCGTTTTATGGTTGCACCCTGCCCCGCCTAATGAAGAATTAATAGAACAAAAGAGCATTCAAGACCCAGACATTGAAGAGGCACCACAGACTAAAAAAGATCAAAAGAAACAACAAAAGCGTAAACAAGGCAACCGTGAAGATATGCCAACAGGTAACGAGGGGCTAATGACTTTTCGTCTTGAAAGCCTATGGAGCTGGGCCGAATTTAGCAAAGTAGACCGCACCAGTCTCGAAGATGATGACGATGACGCGATGGAAACGGCAGAGGATATGGATAATATTACCGTCGCTCAAGACAGCCAAACCACTGCCAGCAAAATCAAGCTAGACTTAGATCTCCCATCCAACAAATACGACGATATTGTGCTCGGTGAAGGCATCCCCATTGATGAATGGGATTACAGACAACCAAAACTACAAAAAGCCCATTGTCGATTGCAAGAAATGGAATCTCGCGATACCGAGCCAACGGAGCTACCTAAACGATTGCAACAACAAGCGCATAAAATTCGCCGTCAATTTGAAGTGCTACGCCCACAACGCCACTGGATAAATCGACAAAGCGATGGCACAGAAATAGATTTAGAAAATTATGTTAATTTCTTATCTGATCTTAAACGTGGACAAGTGAATAGTGATACGCCCGTCTATCAAGAGCTACGCAATAAAACCCGTGACCTCTCCTGTTTGTTGCTGGCAGATCTCTCGTTATCAACCGATGCGCACATCAACAACCATGCACGTGTGGTTGATGTGGTGCGTGACTCGCTCTTTTTATTCTCAGAAGCACTCACCGCCACCGGTGATCGTTTTGCGCTACACGGATTTTCATCTCGCAATCGAAGTCACATCCGTTTCTACAATATCAAAGGCTTTGATGACAAATACGATGACAACGTACGCGGTCACATCAATGCCATCCACCCAGGCTATTACACCCGCATGGGTGCGGCCATTCGCCATGCCACACAGTTATTATCAAAAGAAACCAGTAGCCAAAAACTACTTCTCATCCTCACCGATGGCAAACCCAATGACCTGGATAAATACGAAGGAAGATACGGTATAGAAGACACACGCCAAGCGGTATTAGAAGCCGAAAAATTAGGGCTTCGACCCTTTTGTGTCACCATTGATGAACAAGCAGAAGACTATTTGCCGTATTTATTTGGCGGTCGTTCCTATGTTTTGATTAATAATGCGGCAGAGTTACCTAAGAAGTTGCCTTTGCTTTATTTGAGGCTTACAAATTGAAGAGCGTATGTCTTTTAAGGAAGCTCTTGAATAACCTAGCTGAGTTCTGCGAGTTTACAAGGCATCAAGTCCTAGCAGGCGTATTTTTTGAGAATGGATACGCCCGTGGCATGGTGCAACAACCCTTCGCAAAAAATAACAACAACGGAATTGATGCCTTGTAAGCTCGCCACTTTTATTAGTTTGCGTGGCTTAGCCAAGTTTCCAATTTCTTTGTTATTGATTTTAACCATATTTAGTGCTTTGCTTGCAATTGACTTAAAAGGCACAACCCTCTGGCAAAGGATCAAGCTTTTCAACACTATCTGGAAAGCTTGTTTGTGTTTCTACTTTAATAAAACCCTCTACTACACTACCACTATACACATCACCCACATAGCCCAATTTGTTCATATGCGCACGAATATAAAGCATTTCGTCCTGAGTGATTTTTACCGGCCCTCCCGAGCGCGTAAAAGGCTGATCATTGGGATGGGAATGCGCCAAAATACGGCGGTAAACTAAAGTTCCATCTGCTTTTAGGACCTCCCACCAATCTGCATATTGATCGCAACCTGTTTCATCACTTTTAATCGTGACGTTGAAAGTATAGCTATCTTCATCACCCTGAGTTGTTACGGCTGTGATATTTGCTGTTGGGGTGTCGCTAGGGTTGTGGCTTCCCGAATTTTTATTTTGCTCGCCACTGTTACAAGCGGTAATAAAAAGGAGTAAGAATAGAGTTAATGATTTCATGAGTATTCCTTTAATGTTTGCTAATATAGAAGTGATTATAAATTATGCCAGATAATTGCTAGAAATATGATAATGCATCGTTATCAATACACCTAATTGCGATAATAAACGTTTAGATTAAATTGCTTACTATGATATTTTTTAAAGCCTTATTATTACTCAGCCTTTCACTTACTGTTGTAAATTTATCTGCTTGTGCTGGTAATACAACGTTAAACAAAGTAAATGACATCAATGCCGAGCCTATGCAAACGCTATCAAAAGATTTCTTGTTAAAAAGAAACCCTCACAATAAAACGGTGAAGCTACTCAAAGACAATAACTCCACGCAAACGCTTTATAAAAAAGCCACTGACTCAGAAACAATGGAGCAAGCTGCTGTTAATTTTTTACAAAAATACCGCAACGAATTTTTAATCAACGAGCCTGCAAAAGAGTTTAAAGTCAGCTCCAATAAAACCGATGATCTTGGTTTTACTCGTATTAAACTGAAGCAACAATATCAAGGAATTCCCGTTTGGCAGGGGATAATCTCTATACACTTTAACCGCGAACATGAATTGCAAATAGTCCGTGGCGAGTATTTTCCGACCCCAAAGGATATTGATATTAATGCGGGGTTGAGTAGTGACCATCTGTTTCAAAAGGCATCTATAATTAACCCTGCTTTAAACCAAACCGATTACACATCCCAAAAATTGATTTTTTTCATTGACGACACTACACCCAGACTCGCCTATAAGTTACAACCCGCTCGTCATGCTAAACTTACAAGTTATACCTATATACTTGATGCCCTAACAGGCAAGCTTCTTAATCAAGCATCTATAATACGAACGCAATTTTAATAAGGACTAAAGGCTTCCCCCATGCTAACTAAAGACAAAAAGTTACAATACAGGACAAAATCTACTAACAAAGCGGGGATCTCACTATTAAGTTTTGCGGTAACCTTTGCTTTAGGTCTTAGCACTAATATTAACGCCAGTCCCTTATCGCAGCTCGACTCTACTTTGGACCTGAATGATGAAAACAATATTTCATCTGCCCTAATTCAGTCTGCGCAGTTTCAACCGGTTGAGCCAAACAGCCGAGAGGGAAAGCTACTGAATTCTTTTGCGAAGTTTTATAAAAAACAAAACATAAAAAATAAAAAGCTGGCTACCGACTCCTCTTTTTTGCCACAAAACCCGCCTCTTAAAAAAAGCCTGCGTTCTAGCCCAAATGACAATACCAGCACACTGCAAACTCCACTCTCAGTAAAAGGTAAATTAATCAAATCTGATTTCACCCTAAAAATCAGTAATATTGGCACGCCGTCATTTATAAAAGGCATCAACAAACAATCAGAAAATTTATCACCCTCTTATAAAATACGCTTTAGCCCTGATGAATACTCAATTAAAGCAAAGAATTTAGCATTTTTTGATAAGTACAATAGTTTATTAAAGTTAGAATTCCCGGAGCAAGAACTTAACATTAAAAAGCTGTACCAAGACAATGTTGGCCAATTTCATACCAAGTATACTCAGCAATATAAAGGTATTCCTGTTTGGAAGTCTCAACTAACTACCCACAGTAACCAGTTGGGTGATGTCATCGGCATGACAGGGAAATTTATTCCTACACCTTCAAATATTTCAACCACACCAACAGTTTCTGAAGAAGCTGCAGTTAATTTTGCATCAGAAGCCCACTCAATTAACATAAATGAAATCTTAAAAACAGATACTAGATTAGTTATTTATTCAGATAAGAGTCATATCACCCCTGTTTTAGCTTGGGAAATAAAACTTCAAACTTCACCAATCTATTTAAAAACGGTTCTAATTAATGCTACTAGTGGTAAGTCCATTGTATCTTTCGATAATATTAAATCAGAGAATGTAACAGGGAGTGGCAACGGGGTATTCGGGGAATCACATAAGATAAATGTTTGGCATGACTCTAGCACAGGGCAATATTCATTAAATGATGCGAGTAAAAGCATGTTTGATGGCTCTACAATGAATCCTTTAGACTTTGACGAGAAAAAAGGGGTCATTAATGTTTATGATGCAAAAAATGAACCAGCAAGTAATGAACTTAAAGATCTAAAATCCTATTATCGAATAGTTTCAGACTCTTCAGATCAGGGCTGGCTTGCAGATGGTGTTAGTGCCTCTGTTAATTTGTCGAAAATTTATGACTATTACAAGACTACTTTCAATCGAAACTCTTTAGATGCTAAAGGCGGTAGAATCACGGGGCTAGTTCGACTTGGTAAAAACTATAACAATGCTTTTTGGGCTGGCGGTGGTATTAACATGATGTTTTTTGGTGATGCATTGAAATACGCTGGAGGACTAGATGTTGTTGCACATGAAGTTTCTCATGGCGTTACTGATGCTGAATCTGATCTTGTATACCAAGATCAACCTGGAGCAATCAATGAATCATTATCAGATATTTTTGGTGAAATGGTCGAAAGGTATGTTACCGGTACTAATGACTGGGTAATGGGAACACTTCTTTCTGAAAAAATACGGAGCATGAAAGACCCTAGCCTATATAATGATCCAGCAAAAATGAGTGACTATGTCACAACAGCTAGAGATCACGGAGGCGTTCATACAAACAGTGGTATCCCTAATCATGCTTTTTATCTTCTTGCAGAAGGAGGAAGCTATGCAATCGGCCATGGTGATGCCGCTAAAATATTCTACCGTGCAAATACCACCCACTTATTACCGCGCTCTGAATTCTCTGATTTACGCCAAGCCTGTATTCAGTCTGCGGATGATATCTTTGGTGCTAAATCAAAGCAGTCAAAAGCGGTGGCAAGCGCCTTTGATGCTGTAGAAATTTATGATGCCCCTACAACACCTCCACCTAGCTCGCCGGGTAAGCCAGCTAATGCGGCTGATTCAGTGATAAATATTACAGCCCAAAATGGAAAATTGTATCTAGGCCGTTATGAAAAAGGGCAAGGAGATACTGATGGTGGTGTTTACTTTAAAAGTAAGGAGGTGGGTGGTCATCGCCCTGCAGTCTCTGGCGACGGAACAACCGTTGCCTTTATTAGTAAAGAGCATGACTTTTGCATGGCTGATACTAAAACGGCTAAAGTTGAATGTATCAATGAAAATGATAGCTTCTTTTCTGTAGCCTTCTCACCCGATGATCATTACCTTAGTATTGTTTTAAAAGACCCTAATGCCGATCATGCTGGACTTCCTGCTATTTATTTGCTGGATTTAACCAAGAAAGAAGCGAAATTTGTAGAGTATAAATTAAAAGCGGCCAAAATGGATGATTCAAGCTCAGATAATAAAATTGATACTGTGGATGCTATGGACTTTAGCGCCAATGGTCGCTACCTTGTTTATGATGCCTTAAATACCTTTACGGTCAATAATAAACAAGTAGGTGCTTGGAGTATTTATGCGCTTGATTTACAAACAAATAAAACCTTAGCATTAATAAAGCCTAAAGCTAGCCGCCAAGTAGGCTTTCCTAGCCTAAGTAATATTAATAATAATTTAATGGCATTTGATTTTTATAATGCCGACACAAAAGTTGTTAATGTAAGCTATGCAGACCTTTCAACAGGAAAAGTATTTAAAGTAGCTGAATCTTCAACGTATACCGCACCATCCTTTACGGGTGATGATAAGTCACTTGTCTACTCGGTAGAAGATAACTCAAGTGCAATTGGTTATTCATTGCATATAAAACCATTAAGTGGTGGCAGTGCTAAGAAATGGATTAGTAATGCATATCAAGGAGTAGTTTACCGCCGTGGCACGATAAAGAAGCCTGCGAGTGTTGATTTACAGGTTTTACAAACTGTTCGTGTTACAGCGAATAGCAATGATAGCGTTACCTTTAAAATTACCGTTAAAAACTCTGGCTCTGATAAAGCTAATAATGTTGTTCTTATTAATAATTTTACTGCCGGCTTATCCTTAACAGGCTCTGCACCTGCTGGTTGCAAAAAAATAAACGCTCAAAAAGTTGAGTGTAAGACAACATCATTAAAATCAGGATCAGAAAAAACTTACGAATTAGTACTAAAGGCCATCAAAACAGGCGATCAAAGTAACTCGGCTCAAGTCACTAGTAGTGAAGAAGATTCAAATACAAATAACAACACCAATGTTTTAAAATTTAAAGTTTCTAAAGCGGGTGGTGGTTCTTCAAATGGCGGTGGCAGTTCGAGTAAAAGTGGTGGTGGAAGCATGCCTTGGCTAATCTTAGCGGCCTTATTATTTATGAGGCGTTTTAAACTCGCTTATTAATTGTGCCTGTTTCAAGCTAGAAAAATAGAAATACTCTATAATCCAGCTCATGCAGACTCAAACCGACTTTTTACAAATACGTACACACCTCAAAACCGCCATTATCGGGCAAGAAAACTTGCTCGATAGATTGCTTATTGGTGTGTTAACCGGTGGCCATGTTCTCTTAGAAGGCTTACCAGGGCTGGCTAAAACCACAGCGGTTACTGCCCTTGCTAATGGTATTCAAGCCTCTTTTCAGCGCATCCAGTTTACGCCTGACTTAATGCCTGCTGATCTAACTGGTAGTGATATTTTCTCCCCCCAAGACAGTACTTTTCATTTTGTTAAAGGTCCGCTTTTTCATGAAATCGTACTCGCTGATGAAATAAACCGTGCCCCACCCAAAGTTCAATCTGCATTGTTAGAGGCGATGCAAGAACAGCAAATTACAGTCGGCGGTGTGACCCGTGATTTACCTGAATTATTTATGGTGCTGGCGACCCAAAACCCGTTAGAGCAAAGTGGCACCTACCCGCTTCCAGAAGCACAACTTGACCGTTTTTTACTACATATTGTTTTAGATTACCCCAGTGCGGAGGATGAGTTGCTCATTTTACAGCGAGATAGGCAACATCATTTTGGTTCCGATAAAGACAGCCCACTGACTCCAATTACACCTGAGGCCGTACTTAATGCGCGTCGTGAAGTTGCAGAAGTTCACGTTGAACAAGTGCTTGAAGAATATATTGTTAAGCTGGTCGGTATGACGAGACATTTAGACAAAGTACAGCCGGCAGATAGTGATGAAAGCTGGGAAGATCTTTTACGCGCGGGCGCCTCACCGCGTGCCTCAATTGCCTTGTTACGCGCTAGTAGTGCGATGGCTTATTTAAAAGGCCGTGACTATGTTATTCCTGAGGACATTATCGCCATTGCGCCTGACGTTTTGCGCCACCGCTTAGCACTTAACCATACAGCGCGCTCTGCCAACATTAATGCAGATGATATTATTCAACAAATTATTGCTACGGTTGCTGTTCCTTGAACTTGTCTTTTTTTAAAAGAAACAACCCGCCTCCCCAAACCCATTGGCTTGATCAAAATGAGCTTCGTAAATTACAAGCGTTAGCTGAAAAAATTAAACCATCAGCGGCATCGGATAATATGCAGCACGCCCAATACGCAGGACAATTCAACAGCCGTAACTTAGGCAGCGGCAGTGATTATGCCGAAAGTCGCCCCTATCAAATGGGCGATGATCCACGCGCCATAAATTGGCGATTAACAGCTCGCTCACAAGAAACCTTTGTTAAAACCTATCATTCAGACTCTCGCCCGAGTTTAACTATTTTATTAGACCAACGTAAAACCATGCTGTTTGGCACTAGCAAGCGTTTGAAAATATGCCAAGGTTTAAGGGCAAGTATTTTACTTAGCAAAGCTGCAAATATTCACGGACTTGATTTTAAAGCTTGGGTTTTAAGCGATCATTCACTCACGTTTTTTGATAATAACAATGCTTTTTTACTAAAAGCGAATAAGTATCAGGCAACCCACCCACCCCCCTTTTCAGACTCAAATCTAGATAGACTTAGCTCTGCGTTAAAAGAAATAATGCCACAACTAGCATCAGGCTCTTTATGTTATCTCATCAGTGATTTTGCAGGACTTCAGCAACAACAGCTAGCAACGCTGGCTAATCACTGTTCTGTACAAGCTTTTCACATCATTGACCCTGCTGAAGTTAACTTGAAAAACGTAGGTTCATTGGCGCTAGAGGATAGCAACCAAGTCGTCTTAAATATTGAAAGCCAAAATGATAAACAAAGAATAAATATTACCAATAAAATAGCAGCAATAACTTCTGCTAGAAAAAAGATCATTACAGACTTAAACATTAACTACACTCGTATTATGACTAATGATGACAATATTCAAACACAGATTTATCTTCCTATTAAAAACCTAGTATAAGTTCAAAGCTATGCAAAGAATGGTTGGTATACAACTTGATTAAGCATGGCTATCCATTTAAAATCAGTTTGTTACATGGATATAATCTTATTAAGGAAAACCTGATAGAGTTTCCTTAAAGTCCATACAACCAACGGGCTAATAAATTACAAAGGAGAATGAGATGGCAGATTTAGGCAAAATAATTGAAAATGTAAAAAAATACGATAACAATGTAGATGAGAAACTAGTTACCGCTATTTTTGATAGTCTGAAATTAGTACACGAAAATCTTGATGCAATGCTTGTAGGCTGTACTGATGACAGTGAGCTAGCAACAGTAAAAAAGAACTTCCTAATGAAGAAGCTAGGTATGGACGATAGCCCAGAGCTTGACGCTGCAATTAAAGAAGTATGCACACAAGTTAAAGAAGACCGCCAAAAGCAGCGTGTAACTTTCTATTACTTGCTTGCGAAGAAGTTTGGTAAAGAGTCTGTTTACGCTTAATTTTTATACAAAAGCTAACCTACACAAATGTTAAAAGTAGGTTTAACAGGAGGCATTGGCAGCGGTAAAAGTACCGCCGTCGATGCCTTTCGCGTTTTAGACGTACCAATAATTGATGCTGACAAAATCGCTAAAGACAGTGTAAGAAAAGGCCAGCCCGCACTAGCGGAAATAGTTAACGTATTTGGTTTGGAGATACTGCTTAGCAGTGGTGAGTTGAACCGAGAAAAGCTCAAACAGCTAGTTTTCTCCGACCCTAAATCATTAACAGCGCTTGAAGCTATCCTGCACCCACACATTAAAGCCACAATACTACAACAAATAAAATCCGTTGAGCACTCTGATAAAACACCCGCTTATGTTGTTGTTGATATTCCTTTACTAATAGAAAAAAACTATCAGACTATTTTTGATGAAGTTATTGTCGTAGATTGTTCAAGCGAACAACAAATTGATCGAGTGATTAAACGAGACAACTTAGACCTAGCAAGCATAGAAAACATTATGCAAAAACAGCTCAATCGAAAAAAGCGAAAACAAGCGGCTAGTCATGTTTTAGATAATTCTAAAACAATAGACTATTTGATAGAGCAGGTTAATCAGCTACACCAGTACTTTGTTTCTAAAAAATAATTGCTATACTTGTCTTATCCTTTTATCCAAGCTGATTAGCCATGTCTCTTTACCAACAACCTTTAAATGAAAAAATGCGCCTCTTCATGAGGCTGTCACATTTAATGAAGCGTTTTAATAATCACCTTGAAACACCAACGCCTGAAAATTGCCAAGCAGCAGTCATGGTTCTACTTGAAATTTATAGCCTTTCTTCTCGACTTGATGTGAAAAATGCCACCTTACATATCATGGATGGCGTGGCACAATCTATTCGTGAAAACAGAGAAATAGAAGAATCTGATAAATTTAGGATGGAGCGTATCCTCGAAAAGCTAGAGGAAAAAAGTAAGCGGCTTTATAACTTAAGCGGGCAACTCGGCCAACATTTAAAATCACACAACTTTTTAAATATTTTAAGGCAACGCTCAACCATTGCAGGCGGAGTAAATGGCCTAGATATTCCTTTGTTTAGTTATTGGCTGAATCTACCGGAAAAAAAACGAATTAGCGATCTAAATGACTGGATCACCCCCTACAGTACCGCATTTAGTGCTATTGAACTATTAATGGAAGTTATTCTAGAAAATAAAGAAACGCAACAATTAATTGCAGAGGGTGGATTTTATCAAGCCAGCTTAGGCTCTGCCAGAGACTACCAGTTTTTATCTATAAAGTTACCCGGAAATGTATCCTTCTACCCCGAAATTAGCGCTGGGAAACAGCGTTTCTCGGTACGATTTGTTGATGCCTCATTGCTAGAAACGAAAGGAAAACAAAACTTTGAAAATGTTGAATTTACTTTAACTTTATACAGCTACTGAGAGTACGCACTTAAAGCAGAAAAAGTTTAACCGATATAATCAGTAATGACACTGCTAAAACTAGCCGTACTATCTTCTCACCCTTTGTTATAGCTAGTTTTACCGCTAACAACGTACCTGCAATCATTCCAAGCGATAGCGCGATTGCAGCAAACCAATTTACATTATCAGTAACGATAAAAGCAATCACCGCTGGCACTGTAAAGACCATCACGATAAACACCTTGTGCATATTAATTTTAACTAAATCCATACGGTACAAATGCAATAACGCTGCCATAATCACAAAGCCTACTCCGGCCTGAATAAAGCCACCATAAAAGCCCACCACAAACATCACTGGCCACGCCAACCAGTTTGTCCACTTATGCTGTTTCGCATGTGCTATTAGCTCAGACTTAGGAATCATTAAAGATACAACAATCAAAATCATCACAAAACCTAATATCTTTGTAAATAAGGCATCATCAATTTTAACTGCAAAAAAGGCCCCTAAAATTCCACCTGGCAAAGTCATTAAGGAGAGTTTTAAACTCAGAGGAAAATCAGCATGTTGCTGTTTTTTAAAGGCTGCCACAGCAGTGAGTGCTTCGACTTGAATAGCAATACGGTTGGAACCATTTGCAACCGTGGCATCAAAACCAAGAAAAATCATAATGGGAATGGTTAAGGCAGATCCACCACCAGCTAGCACATTTAAGAAACCCGCAACTGCGCCAGCTAAGCAAAGAATAATAAAAATTATCGGGTCAGAGAATGCCACTTTCGTATATGCCTAAGTTTAACCCTAATCCCTGGATAGAAAAATGAATAATGTGAAATCCAGATTTACAGGTCAATAAATTTAGTAAACGCGAGTATTTCTCAAATGCCGGCCAACCGCTATCCAAGCACCAATCAGCCCCAGCAGACTGCTCGCTAATAGTATATATAAGGTTATTCTTACACCTAAACCACTAATGGTAAAAGTACTACCATATAGTTGTGCGAGTTCGTTTACTGGCGAAACAAGAAATAATAAAGCAAAATGCACAAATACTAAGCTCATCACGCCACCAAACAAGCCATACCAAAGCCCACTGTATAAAAAAGGCCGTCGAATATAAGCTGAAGTAGCGCCAATTAACTGAGAAACTTCGATCTCTTCTTTACGGTTTTCTATATTTAACTTGATGGTATTGCCAACAACCAGTAATACCGTAAGCGCGAGTAATATTGAAATTACCAGTATCGCGCGCTCGGCTATTTTTAGAATCCCCCGCAGTCGTTGCACCCATTCAACATCCATTTGTACCAAGTCTACTTCGGGGTAATTCTCTAGTTTTTTGGATAGCTTTTTCAGATCTAAACCGGGATGGCCTATTAAATTTAAATGTGGTGTTACGACTAAAACGTGAGGCAGTGGGTTCTCATCCAGTGTTTCTAATGTTTCTGCAAAACCTGTGATTTTTCTAAAATCAGCCAATGCCTCATCTTTTGGGACTAAAATGACTTTATCAATTTCTGAAAGCTCCTCAAGTAACTGCCCCCGATCACGCGCTTGCTGCTCTGAAATACCGTGCTTGATAAACAGTGAAATTGTCGGCACTTCACGTTTATCATCTGTCATCGATTTCAAGTTTTTAAGTAGTAAATGCAAGCTAGCAGGCAATGATAACGCGATTGCGATTGCCGCTAAGGTAATCCATGTGGATAAAGGCGACTGCCACAAACGTGACAAACTAAATGAAATTGCCTCTTTATGATGCCCTAACACGCCAACAGAAGCGCTGGATGCTTGTTTACTAGCCATTAGGTTTTCACCTTGCGCAATACAATAGTGCGCTTTTTCATATCTTGAATAAGCGCATGGTCATGGCTGGCAATCAATACTGTTGATCCAAAGTCATTAAATTGCTTAAAGGTTTGCATAATATCGTGTGCTAAATCAGGGTCAAGGTTACCCGTAGGCTCATCGGCTAAAATAATCATTGGTTTATTAACCACGGCTCTGGCAATACCGACGCGCTGCTTTTCACCCGCAGAAAGCATCACAGGATATTCTTTTTCTTTTTGCAGTAAATTCACTTTATCCAATGCAGCACGCACGCGACGCTGAATATCATTAAGCCGCATACCTTCGATTTTTAAAGGCAGTGCAACATTATCAAAAATAGTACGGTCATACAGCAAATGATGATCTTGAAAGATCATGCCAATATTGCGTCTAAATGAGGGAATTTTACTTTTTTTAAGGATGGATGAGCTTTGCCCTGCAATGATAACCTCACCTTCGGAAGGGAAATCCAACATAGCGATTAGCTTTAGCAAGGTACTTTTACCCGCGCCAGAATTGCCTGTAAGAAATGCCATCTCACCTTGTGCTAATTTTAAATTAACATTATATAAAGCCAACTGCCCAGTCGGGTATTGTTTAGTAACTGATTTGAATTCAATCATAGAGAACTATAGAATTGTTTTTAAAATACGCCCAGAAATACAGTTTACTCATTTTACTAATTAACGCAATAGAAGTGCTAAACTAGTTGTAACTTATCACAGTACAGCTTAGGAGGGAAAAGTGTTAAAACGGCTTATTACAATCTGCATAGCTTTGTTTTTTATAAGTTCATCATATGCCGAAAAAACTGTCAAAGAAGGCGAATACCGAGGTGGCAAAACCGCCACTCACCCTACATGGTTTAAAGAAAGTTTTCTTGATTTAGATGAAGATGTCAGTGATGCAACCGCAGCGAATAAACGTTTAGTTTTGTATTTTTGGCAACCCGGTTGCCCATATTGTAGCCAGCTCTGGGAAGAGAACTTTGCTGACCCTGAACTCGTTACTTTTTTTCGTAAAAACTTTGAAATTATTGCCATAAATATGTGGGGTGACCGTGATGTGATTAGCGTAGCCGGCAACGACTATAGTGAAAAATCCTTTGCCGCCGCCCTTGATATTAAATACACACCGACCTTATTATTTTTTGATGAAAACAAAAAAGTCATACATCGCTTGAATGGCTACATCCCCCCTAAAGAATTTAAACTTTCACTCGATTTTGTAGCAAATAAAGAAGAGAAAAAAGGCAGTTTTGGGCACTACGCCTCCCTAAGTAACAACAAAACATCCAGCCCATCCACAACCAAGCTGGCACCAAAACTTCACACGGAAGATTTTTTTCAACCAGAACGAAACCTAAAACAACTAAGTCAACAATCTAAAAAATACTTAGCCGTTTTTTTTGAAGCAGAAAACTGCAAAAACTGCACATTACTTCATACTAAAACATTACAAGATAAAACAACTAGAAAACTGGTCAATCAGTTTAGCAGCGTGCAGCTGTCTCGACATTCGAACACCGCGTTAACAACCCCTGCGGGTGACAAAACAACGGCAAAAGATTGGGCTGATTCACTCAATATCGCTTACCTACCTGCAATTATTTTTTTCGACCCAAAGGGTGATGAGGTAATGCGCATTGATGCGCAAATGCGTAGCTTTCACATTCAATCGGTGTTTGATTATGTGCTCACAAAATCTTATAAGACAGAACCAAATTTTCAGCGTTATATCTCAGCACGAGCTGATAAAATCCGTGCAGCAGGAATTGATGTCGATATATGGAAATATTGAATGTTTCACATAAATTTAACGGCTAACAACACATGACAAAGTCACTTTCTGTAAAAATCGGCCAAACCTCAACAGCTGGCGTTAAACCCGAGAATGAAGATTTTTTAGGTTTTCACACGCCCTCTGATAAAACTGATGATCAGATTCAACTCGAAAGTAAAGGCATTACCATAGCAATTGCAGATGGGATGAGCGGCAGTGATGGGGGCAAGGAAGCCAGCCAAGTTTGCGTGCGCCAGTTTATTGATGACTATTACGGCACACCAGAATCGTGGACGGTAAAGCAAGCCGCCACTAAAATATTAACCGCCCTAAATACCTGGCTGTACTCACAAGGGCAAGAAAAGTACGGCACTGCCAAAGGCATGGTAACAACTTTTAGTGCAATTGTTATCAAGTCACAAACCGCACATTTATTTCATGTTGGCGATAGCCGAATTTATCGTCTTCGTGGTTCTGATTTAGTCCAACTCACGCGTGACCATCGTGTTTGGATCACAGATGACAGGGATTATTTAAGTCGTGCCATCGGCATTGATACGCATTTAGAAATTGATTACCGCTCAACCACCATTCAAGAAGGCGACCTTTACCTACTTAGCACCGATGGAGTGCATGACTATGTGAGTGACAAAGAGATTCAGCAGGTACTGGAAGCTCACCGAGAAGACCCGCAAACAATTACCGATGAGCTAATTAATGCCGCTTCCACCAATGAAAGTAAAGACAATATTAGCGCTCAGGTGGCATTAATTCAGCATGTACCGGACCCTGATAAAACCGAGTTTTATGAGCAACTTACTCAGCTACCTTTTCCACCTGATTTAACCGCTGGCAACTTACTTGATGGCTATAAAATAGTTCGTGAGCTCAATGCGACTTCACGCTCTCAAGTATATTTAGCGGTGGATACGCTGTCTGAAAAAATCAAAGGCAAGCACCGTAAAGTCGTGATTAAAACACCTTCTGTTAATTTTGAAGATGACCCAACCTATATTGACTTATTTTTGCATGAAGAATGGGTGGCAAAACGACTCTCATCACCACACCTCATAAAAGTATGCGGCACTGACCGTAAGCGATCATTTTTGTACACCGTGGTCGAATATGTGCAGGGGCAGAGTTTAAAACAATGGATGGCAGATAATCCCAACCCATCGATTACACAAGTGCGTGGCACAGTTGATCAAATAGCACGTGGCTTACGTGCAATGCACCGTATGGAAATGATCCATCAGGACCTAAAACCAGATAATATTCTACTGGATGAATCCAACACCTTAAAAATCATTGATTTTGGCTCAACAAAAATTGCTGGCTTGGCAGAAATAAAATCAGTCATCGAACACAATCAAATCGTCGGCACGGCTAATTATTCTGCACCAGAATATTTTAAAGGAGAGCCAGGTAGCAATAACTCAGATATTTTCTCATTGGGAGTGATTGCTTATGAAATGCTCACAGGAAAACTACCCTATGGAGAAATAAGTCCAGAACGCGCCGCAAAAAAGAAATTTAATTACACGCCAGCCCGTCAATACAACCCCCAAGTGCCAGATTGGATGGATGCTTGCTTGCAAAAGGCCGTTCACCCTAACCCCGAAAGACGCTACGGTTTGCTCTCTGAGTTTTTAACTGACTTTAGTAAACCGAACCAATCATTACTAGATAAAAGCACATCACAACCTTTGTTAGAACGTAACCCATTAGCCTTCTGGAAAAGCCTAGCAGTTGTTCAATTTTTAGTTATTTTGGGACTTCTATATTATTTTGGATGGTAAAGCCATTCTGCGCATTCACTGATATTTGATTTATCCGCTTCTTAGTCCCCTTTGAAATTAATCGCACCAACTTGGCGCTAAATAGATTAAAATTGGTGCAATTAAGAGTCTCTCCTGTATTCTATTACCGCGACCATGATTAACTATTAGGCATGAAATTTGCATTATATTTTCTATGACTTCCAATAAGCTCCAAGAAACCGTTTTTACTCATGCGCTTAGTGACGCTTTGAGCACCGCTGTGATTGCATTGGATAAATCCTTAACCATCACCAAAATGAATGCAGCAGCTGAAAACCTATTTGGGCAAAGCCGGGGGCGTGCTGTTGACAAGCCTTTTTCGTTTCTATTTAAGCATAAGGCTATAAAACAGCATTTAAGCTATGTGATCGACCGTAAAGAACCGCAAACCTTGCGCGAATGTAATTTACAAGGCGCTCACTATGAAAATATATTGGTCGACTGTATTGCCAACCCTATTTTTAATGTGGGTGAGTTAATCGGTATTGTGTTAGAACTTCACCGCGTAGACCACCAATTACGGCTCTCACGAGAAGAACAACTACTCAGCCAACAAGAAGCCACTCAAATGCTGGTACGTGGTATGGCACATGAGATCAAAAACCCTTTAGGCGGAATTCGTGGTGCGGCACAGTTATTAGAGACAGAACTAGAAGCTACTAAAAATAGCGGGCTAAGAGACTATACGAATATCATTATTTCAGAGGCCGACCGTTTAAAAAAACTGGTAGATCGTATGCTGGGATCACCTCAACCCATTAAAAATGAGCAAGTTAATATTCATGAGGTTTTAGAACGTGTGCGCAAACTCATTATTGCTGATATGCCTGATGGGGTAGAGTTGCGCTTTGATTATGACCCCAGCATTCCTGATTTGAATGCCGATAGAGACAGCTTAATTCAGCTGGTATTTAATATTGCAGGCAATGCCATAAAGGCAGTTGGGGACTCCGGAAATATTTTATTTAAAACTCGTGTATTGCGAAACTTTACCATCAACCAGCAGTTACATCGTTTAGCACTTCGTTTAGATATAATTGATAACGGTCAAGGCGTGCCTGATGAAATCCGCGATAAGCTTTTTTTTCCCATGATTAGTGGCTCTGCTAAAGGCACTGGCTTGGGTTTGTCTATTGCTCAATCTTTGGCAAACCGCCATCACGGTATTATTGAGTTTGACTCAAAGCCCAGTAAAACTTGTTTTACCTTGCTATTACCCATTACAACCTTAACCAATAAATCAACTAAACAGGAAAACCTATGACTGAAAAAATATGGATAGTTGATGATGATCAGTCAATTCGCTGGGTGCTACAACGCGCGTTAGAAAATGCTCAAATGAAAGTCACTGCGTTCGAATGTGGCTCGGATTTATTGCGTCAGTTAGGTGATGAAAACGAAAGCAGCCTGCCTGATGCCATCATCTCTGATATTCGTATGCCAGGCATGGACGGCTTTGAGTTAATTAAAGAAGTGCATAAAAAGTATCCTAGTTTACCCGTCATTATTATGACGGCGCATTCAGATATGGACAGTGCAATGTCGGCTTATGAAAGTGGTGCATTTGAATACTTGCCAAAGCCGTTTGATATTAATGAAGCAACCGAATTAGCCCGACGTGCCTGCGCATCAAATCAACTACCCACCAAAAAAATTGAGGAAGATCTACCCGTCACCCAACAAGAAATTATTGGCAAATCCGTTGCGATGCAAGAGCTGTTTCGTACCATTGGACGGTTAAGTAAAACCAGTATTTCGGTATTGATTACCGGTGAATCAGGTACCGGAAAAGAGCTCGTCGCCAAGGCATTGCATATGCATAGCCCACGTGCCAACAAGCCTTTTATTGCCATTAACACCGCTGCTATACCTAAAGATTTATTAGAGTCAGAGCTATTTGGGCACGAAAAAGGGTCATTCACTGGAGCACAAACCCAACGCCAAGGTCGCTTTGAGCAAGCTAATGGCGGAACATTATTTTTAGATGAAATCGGCGACATGCCTGCCGAGTTACAAACTCGCTTATTGCGAGTGCTAGCTGATGGTGAATTTTACCGTGTTGGCGGCACACAAGCTGTAAAAGTTGATGTTCGGGTGGTAGCTGCAACCCATCAAAATCTAGAAGAGCAAGTTAAGCAACGCACCTTTCGAGAAGACTTATTTCATCGTTTAAATGTGATTCGTATTCAAATTCCTGCTCTGCGGGAGCGCGATGACGATATTATTTTATTACTCAATCACTTCTTGGCCCAAGCCTCTAACGAGCTAGATATTGAGCAAAAGTCATTAAGCTCAGAAGTTATTAACTACCTACTAACACTAAATTGGCCCGGCAACGTACGTCAATTAGAAAATACTAGCCGCTGGTTAACTGTTATGGCAACGGGGCATAAAATAACGTTTGATGATCTTCCACAAGACCTAAAAGAAACAGCTGACAGTAATAGTGACCACAGCTGGCAGACATTACTCAAACAACATATTGCACAGCGTTTAAAACGTGGCAATAGTCGAATCCTTGATGATATAACGCCTCTAGTAGAAAAAATCGCCTTAAAAGAGGCGCTACAAAAAACCGGCGGACGCAAGAAGGATGCCGCGGAGTTGCTCGGCTGGGGCAGAAACACTTTAACTAGAAAGCTCAAAGAATTTGAAAAAAATTAATCAGGTTCTTCTTATTCTCTATTTATTGATCTAAGACAAGGTAATCAACAGCTCTATTAATTACTCTTTATATGCAATTAATATGTAAAAAGAGGATTAAGTCATGAGCGATATATTTATGAGTCAAATCGGTTTATGGAGTGCATTTACTATAGTTTTTATACTCATAGTAATGAGCTGGTTCTTTATGAAAATGATTAAGCTATCTAAGCAAGATAGAGTTCCATTAGACGAAAAGGAAGATTAAACCCAGTCTTTTGGCTTAAGGTAATAATCATAAAGATTTGCCTCTTCACTGCCAACCTCTGGTTGCCAGTTATATTTCCACTTAACCAGAGGCGGCATAGACATTAGAATCGACTCGGTACGACCGCCGGACTGAAGTCCAAATAAAGTGCCACGGTCATACACTAGGTTATATTCCACATAGCGCCCACGCCGATATAATTGAAATTCGCGTTGCTCCTGCGTGTATGGCATTGCCTTACGTTTTGCCATGATGGGCTGATAAGCATCAGCGTAGCTATTACCGACTCTCTGCAAAAACTCAAATGATTTATCAAAGCCCCATTCATTGAAATCATCAAAGAATAAACCGCCGATGCCGCGTTGCTCATCACGGTGCTTGAGATAGAAGTAATTATCGCACCATTTTTTAAAGCGGGGATAAACATCATCACCAAAGGGTGAACATGCATCTTTCGCTGTTTGATGCCATGTAATACAGTCTTCTTCATTACCGTAGTAGGGCGTTAAATCAAAGCCACCGCCAAACCACCAGACAGGGTCCTCACCTTCTTTTTCAGCAATAAAAAAACGCACGTTGGCGTGCGAGGTGGGCACATGCGGGTTTTTAGGGTGAATCACTAAAGAAACGCCCATCGCTTGAAATGAACGCCCAGCTAACTCGGGGCGTTGAGCCGTAGCCGATGCGGGCATCTTGTCACCAAAAACATGCGAGAAATTCACCCCGCCTTGTTCAATCACATTTCCATCCACCAACAATCGTGTGCGCCCTCCTCCTGTCATACCGGGCTTTTCAGGGTTGTGTTCACGCTGCCAATTATCATCTTCAAAAACAGCACCACCATCTTCTGCTGCCAAACGTTCGCAAATTGAATCTTGCAAATTAAGTAGGTATTGCTTAACGGCGTCAGTATCAACCGTATTCAATGAAGTTTCTGGCATGTTCTCATTTCCTTTAATCAGCAAAGCATTAAATGTACAAGCAAGCGGATAGTTTATCAATGATCTAAATCATTAAAGAAAGGTAGCCATTCAAAAGAAGGGACCTGCGTGATACGAAGCGCGTTATACATGTCGGAATTGTACATGATGGGGTTGTAAAAAAGCGGGGTTGTAAAAAATGGTGGCCCGAGGTGGAATCGAACCACCGACACGAGGATTTTCAATCCTCTGCTCTACCGACTGAGCTATCGGGCCATACTTAGATAAGTAGACTTCGCGAAAAGCGAGGCGCAATTAGACCGTTTTCGCTTTTGCTTGTCAAGAACTATGGCTGTTTTTGTTTGTTATCATGAAAAAACTTTGTTAATTCTTGGGGAAATCTTTCAGGCAGCACCGACCCGAAGGGTTTCGAGTATCACAGGCGCACTTTTTTTGTTTTGTCATATCGACTACAAAATCCTTCACACCTTTGTTAGCTCGTGATTCGGCATAGGTGACACCAAAGCAATAACAAACTAACGCATCATCATTATTTTGCTCTTTAATACCAATGATGGTGCGCAGTTTAGACTTATCAATAATGTCGTTAGCTTCACTAAAATAAGCCACCTCACAAGCGGAGTCATCACAAAAATAATATTGTTGTGACAGATCACCCTTCCAAAGCCATGGCTGTTTTAAGTGATGAAAAAGCGTGTGAGCAGGCACTTTAGTATAAGGTTTGCCGTTAACAGGACAAATATGCTTATTTGGTGCTACATGGTGACCAGCATCGTCGCTAGGGGAGTTATTGCTTGAACAACAATCAGACATCTAGTTAGCTCCTTGCTGGCAAATTGAGGCCTTTGTGCAACTCACATGACGAGTCATCCAAAGCTCTCAATTTAAGCTTTTTTCAAAAACGCACTGACTAATACAATACGCGTTCCATTAACTTTACCCTCAATATGTTCTGGGTTATCCGTTAACGAAATATTTTTTACAATAGTACCACGCTTAGCTGTAAAATTTGCACCTTTAACGACTAAGTCTTTTATTAATGTGACCGTATCGCCTGCATTAAGGATTGTGCCATTACTGTCTTTTGTGGGTTCATCGGCATCATTCTCATCATCTTCTGTTGCGCCAGACTCTGCCCACTGCTGAACATCATCTTCTAAATATAATGTATCCAATAAGTCTTGCGCCCAAGCCTCGCTTTTTAAGCGATTAAGCATTCGCCACGCCATTACTTGTACTGCTGGTACGGGCGTCCACATACTGTCATTTAAACAACGCCAATGATTTACATCTATGCTTTCAGCATTTTCAATTTGCCCCTTACAAGTTCCGCAAATAAACAAACTTTGATCTGCACTAGCGTCACTATTTGGTGGAATGTTGTAGGTTGTTAAATTATCTGTTGCGCTACAAAGCTCACACTTTGAAGCACTACGCTCTTGAAGTTCTGTTTCTATACTCATACTTATCTCTTTAATGTATTGGATCGTTGCTCGAGAAACTATGACGACTCAAAAATCTTAATTCGCCTGCTTTTCACTAAGAGTGTTAATTTTTCATGCTACGCCCGTATTATTTACCCTGAATCCGTGACTTCAATGCGGACAATAGGGCGTAATATATTGGTTTAGCACGGGTATTTCTTAAACCCGTGATGTATCATCAATAGCTTGCGCAGTATGCCGTAGTGAAGTCACTGATTCAGGATTTAGACTTAGGACGCCAAATAATAGATTCTAAAACCCATTCCTGCAAATCTTCCTTAGAAGGTAACTTGCCATCGACAGCATGACCAGATTTACCATGAAAGACGTAAATAATATTGGGGGTTTTCGGTGCATAACACAATGCCTTACCCAACATATCTTCCGAACCCGCTTGGCATTGCTCAGTTTTTTCAGCATAAACTGTTTTATAAGGCGTGCCTAAGTGATGACCTAAACTGTTTGTAATTAAGTTATCTTCAACAATCACAGAGTAAATGTTTTGCTGTGAGGCATCTGGAATAATCGTCATCAGGTTTTTAACTCCATCAGCGACCCGAATAACGGGATAAGGTGTTCCGGTATGATAATTTAACTCCTCAACAACATTGTAATCACCAAATGCCAACGTTACTTGATGCATATTAAAAGAGCTATCGGCATTAAGCGTACCAATCCCATCAGCTGATAATATAATTTTGGCTTCTTGCTCCGTAGAAGCTTCTTTTTTATCATCATCGTCATTGCTGCAAGCGCCTAAGCCCAATAAAAGCGCTAAAGAAAGAATTGTGAGTCGTGTAAACATGAAATACCCCTCTAATTTAAGCCTCAATTCTCTCATAAGCCAAGAATGAACTCAATTGTCTAGAACCTCCTCCGTATTGCATAAGATATGACTCAAACTAGAGCTTTAAATCTACATTACCTTTGATCAGAGTAATTTACCTTAATGTAACCAACTGTTTTTTATTAACTTTTATGAAATAAAACTAAAAAGTTTCTTAGTTAATCATTGTTTGCTAATATACGCTCTGTCCTTGGGGGAGGATCTTTATCAATTACCGAGCGACAAGAATGTTAGTTAACGTACATAAACTTTTACTACTACTCACCCTTGCGGGTTATTCTGCTACCACGATGGCAGGCCCAGGACGAAATACAATAAAAACAACTTTAACCGCATCACATACAGATCAAGTTGAAGCAATTTACCAAACCTTAGAAAATCAGGGATTCACAAGAGTTCGTACATGGGGCTCAGAATGGCGCGTAACGCCGACTTCAATGAGAAAAAGATCTAAAAGATATTTAAATTCACTTCGCGTTACGGCTACCGCCTATACCTCTCATGTGGGCCAAACAGATAGCACGCCCAATATTGCGGCTTGGGGTGATCGTTTAGCACCCGGCATGAAAGTAATTGCTGTATCACGTGATTTACTCAATATATACGGTTTAAAACACCGCCAAAAAATTCGTATCAAAGGGCTTGATGGCGAGTATTTAGTACTCGATAAAATGAATAAACGTTGGCGCAAGAAGATTGATATTTATATGGGAATGAATAAACGTAATGCTTTTAAATGGGGCCGCCGTAAAGTTGAGATTCAATGGTAATTACTGAGATACTGCGTAATGACTTCAAAAGAAGTGTATTGGTGCGCTTATCAGACTGTACCATGTAGCACTTCAAGGCGTAGTACTTATTTAACCCCCATACGCATCTTCAATTGAATACTACGATCATCACCGCAACTGCCTTTAAATTGATTATTAAAGATGTATTTAATATCCGTTACTGTACTGTCATAACCGCCCGAATCTGCAACAGGGGTATAAGCAAAGCTAGTGCCACTGTTATTAGAATATTTAACACTGGCTAGGCTTAAGCCACTGGTGTTATTGGCAGAACCCAAGCTTGGGACGATACATTGAGCTGTATTAGCAACACAGAGTTTCATTTTAGCGGGTACTTTATCTTTCACTGCTATTGTGCCCTCATCTGCTGCGCCACGTGAGGTATTTTTGGCAGTGATCGTATATTCCAAGGTCGCACCTGGAATCGCCTTAGGGTTGATTAAGCCATTAACAGGGTCATGGATAGTTTTTGAGGTTTTCTTTAAACTAATGACTGGGTTTAATGGCTGTGCTGTCAGTTCGATATCATCCACTTTTCCATTGCCTCGAATCAAAAAGGCAGTCACTGACTTAATCGTATTACCTGGTTCAAATTGTTGTAAATCTGCCAACATATTTCTTTGAATAGAATGCCACTGACCATTTTGTGTGCTACTGCCCAAACCAAAATAGATGTAATTTGGATAAGTAGCATTAATACCATTGTCGGTAGTAGAAGCGCTGTAAGTTAAATAACGTTGATCAGTCGTATACGTATTACCATTCGGGTGTGTATAAGTAACGGGATTCGTGACGTATATTCGCATAAACACTGTATAAGTGCCTGCATAACGATGACACCAGTTGACATTAAATTCCGTAGTATTATTCCAGCTACCAGGGCTTGTAGGTGTCCAGTCACCGATCACATAACCATTGGCATTAGTATTTGCTTGACCTATAAATTGAATCACATGGCTTTGTTTTATTGCATCATAAACGCTATTGACCACCGCGCCCGTAGGATCGGAATCATAAATATACCAACCATCGACAGTTCTCGTTGGTTTTTGTATATTATTTTGCACACCGTATTGTTCCGCATCCTCATACAGAGTTGCCTCTCCTGATGTACTAAGCATCAACAAACACAGTACCAAAATATAGTTTCTAATAAATGTTACCATCTACTTATAATTTCACAATATATGAATATTATCAATACGATAAATAAATCCGATGTTCTTCAGGGTTCTACATCAGCCACTACCGAGTTACTTTTAAACCTGCCAGATAAGCTTTAATGCTCTTAGGTGTTAACACCAAACCAAAGTCATCAAGTAAAGTCTTGTTCGAGTCACGAGCATCCATACTTACTTTTTTTGCCATCATTTGTGTTACCCGTTGATAAACATGATGCGCATCAAAGAAGTTATCCACGTTTTTAGTCACGCTATTCATATACATAAAGTGATGCACTTTACCAAAGACCCCTACTGTCTCTTTTAACCAGCGCTTATAATCATCCAGATGTTTTGGATTTACAAATTCATCAAACCAAATTTTACTAACTGGAGTAGTGAGAATGATAAAATTAGTCGTTGGATTCTGTGTTTTCAAGGTTTCTAACAAATTGACCCAATCCGTGTTGTAGCGATAATTTTCACCAAAATCCTTTTGATGATCTTCAATATTCCATTGAATATATTGATCGCGTTGTTCTGCAGAAACTTGGGTGGCGACTTTCACATTTTGTCTATTGTAGTATTCAACTCCAGGGGATCGGACCGCTTTCATCAAGCCTTTAAACGCATTGTTTGCAGTATCTAAACTAAGTAAGGAACGGTAAGGGTAAAGCTTTTCTTGAGCGCGTTGTAAGTAACTTTCAGGTAGCTCTTCTGGGTTAGTGACTTCACCTGCTTTATTTTGAGCACTAAAAAAGTCTAGGGCGATAACGATATTTTTAAAGTCACTGCCTTTGATTTTTTTAGCAACCTCAATCCAACCTGAATATTCCCATGGCTCCATATTGTTTGCCGAATAATTGAAAAGTTTCATGCCATCGAAGTCATTCTGATCAAACATCGCCCCCCGGCTACTACCTATCATTAATGAGTCATATTTTTGTGTTTCTCCAGTCGCTAATCCAAAATAAAGCTTATTGGTTTTCTGCTGACGCTCATTGAATACCGGCTGCTTATTATTAAGCGCGTTACTGTGAGAGAAAACCCATAGTGGATCAATCACATAGTTCAGCGAAACAACGGTAACAATCACACTGAGAACTACGCCTATCCAGAGTTTAACTTTGCTTTTATTTTTCATTTTTTTACCTAAAAGTTAAAGTAGATAAACTCTGAAACCTTATAAAAGGACAGAATGCTAATAGAAAATAGTAACGCAGATAGAAAGATAGCTCGCCCACTAACAAGCTGAGTTTGCATCAACTGCATGGTGTTTTTTGGTACTAATACCAGCCCAAAGCCCAGCAAAATAAAGCCAATACTTAATGGCGTAATGTTAGCTAATGCGCCAAACTCGAAACCATAGGATTGTAAGAAACCCAGTTTACTTGCCAGCAACTCAGGCAACACAATACTGCCAGAGAACATACCTTTAATAACCTTCAATGCATCATCAAAGGTATTCGCACGGAAAAACACCCAGGCAATGTTTACAAAGTTGAAGGTAATAAACCATGCTAACCAACGCGGCACTTGGATTGATAACGCCCCCCAACCCCGGTGAATAGCTAAAGCTAGGCCGTGTAAAAAACCCCAAAAAATGAATGTCCAACCCGCGCCATGCCACATGCCACCAATAAGAAACACAATCATGATATTGATGTAAGTACGTAATTTCCCATTATGGCTTCCACCTAGTGGAATGTAAATGTACTCGGTTAAAAAGCGTGTCAACGTCATGTGCCAACGTCGCCAAAAATCTTGAATATTTAATGCTTTGTAAGGGCTGTTAAAGTTAAAAGGTAGTTTGATATTAAACAGTAATGCCGCGCCAATCGCCATATCGGTATAACCACTAAAATCAAAGTAAAGCTGAAAGGTATAGGAGAGTGATGTTGCCCATGCTTCTAATAAACTAAGCGTTTGAGAACCATCAAAGCCAGCAGAAGCCCAAACCGCAAACTGATCGGCAATCATCACTTTTTTAAACAAACCCAAGGAGAAAATAAACAGACCCATCACAATATTCTGGTAATCTTTGACCCAGTTTAATTTTGATTCAAACTGCGGAATCATCTCTTTGTGATGCACAATTGGCCCAGCGATTAACTGTGGAAAGAAGGTGACGAATAAAGTGTAGCTAAGGAAACTGTGCTTTTTAATATCACCCCGATAACTGTCTACTAAATAGGTAATTTGTTGAAAAGTGAAAAAGGATATAGCTAATGGCAACAGTAATTTTAGTGACGAATACTCAGTACCAAGAACAGCATTGACATTTTCGATAAAGAAATCAGCGTATTTGTAATAAGCTAACAATGCAATGTTTGCAACTACTCCAAAAATTAATACAGCCTTTTTAGGCATAAAACTGCGGAGTTTATTTTCTCGAATTAAGTCCGCAACAGTGAAATTAAAGACTATTGAAGCCAATAAAATCGGTAGGTATTCTAACTTCCACCATGCATAAAAAAACAGTGAAGCGAAAATTAAAAGAACTTTAGCGAAGTGGATTCTTACTTTGCTTAAAGCAAAATATAAAAAGAAAACTAAGGGTAAGAACGCGAAAATGTATTCAAAACTATTAAAGAGCATGATTGCTGCTCCTTAAAGATAGGCGAATAGTTAGCTGATTTTTATTATTATAATTTTGCATAACCCGTTTTAATTATACAAACACCCTTGTGACAATCATTAATAAAATATTAATCCCTAAGATAGCCACTAACGGTGATAAATCCATCATGCCTATTAACGGTACAACTTTTCTAATAGGACGTAAAATGGGGTTGGTTAAACTATTTAGCAGCGGTGAAATCGGGTTGCCGTGTGAGTTACCAATCCAGCTAGTAATTGCCTGAATAATTAGTGAAAATAAGTAAATATAAAGGACTAACTTTAATAGATCACCGATTGCATAAATTAATAACTCCGGAAAATGTAGGCTGCCTGTTTTTAACAGTAACATTAAACCCAATTTAATAACGGTCAATAAAAATGCTAAAACAACAGCGGAGCTATCAATCGACCCCATTGCAGGTACAAAACGACGCAATGGCACGAGTACAGGGCTGGTAATTTTAACTAAAAATTGTGAAAAAGGGTTGTTAAAATCAGCGCGCACAAAACCGAGTAGCAAACGAATCACGACTGCTGCAATATACAAAGAAAAAATTGTATCAATTAAAAAAACCGAAATATCTACGGCTAAACCCATTATTGCCCCCTTTTTATTTAGGCAAACCTGCCCCTTACTATTTTACGTGTTGTTTACTTAACCTTGACTTAAGGAAACCCTGATTAAGTCCCATAAAATTCTGTAAGTCTCTAGGGCAGTATATCCTAGGCGTATTTTGAAATGAATGCTTATTGCCTTCATGAGAAATACAACAACGGAGATGCTGCCCTAGAGTCTTACCCTTTGGGGCTTAGCCAAATTCACAGCCTCTGTGTTATGTTCACTTTAAAGGCAGTAAGCATTAAAAGCTCACATGCCTTGATGCTGGAAATTTGGCGTTGCCAGAATTTATGGGACTTAATCAGAGATTCCTCAACTCAATAGAACGATTGTTCGCAGCGACTATTGCATCCTCAAATAGCGTTGATAAGCCTCCATCTATTAATACCTTTAAAGCCGCTTCTGTCGTGCCGCCTTTTGAGGTTACACGTTGACGTAACGTTGCCGCATCATCTTCGCTTTCTAGTGCTAGCTTAGCGGCACCAAAGGCGGTTTGCAAAACTAGCAAGCGCGCATCTTTTTCGTCCAGTCCGAGCTTTTGTGCGGATGCTTGCATCGCCTCCATAACTAAAAAAAAGTAGGCTGGACCACTGCCTGAAACGGCTGTTACGGCGTTAAGTTTATCCTCATCATCAAACCACAGTGTATTACCAACAGACCGTAGAATGCTCTCTGCTAAGTTTCGCTGTTCTTCATTAGTATTGTGATTAGCCACTAACCCTGTCATGCCTGATTGTACTAACGCGGGGGTGTTTGGCATACAACGTACAATAGCCATCTCACAACCTAACCATTGCTGCATACTTTCGAGGGTGATGCCTGCGGCGATTGAGATGAGTAAAGGTTTAGTTTGCGATACGCTTGTTATTAGGCTATTTTTAAATGACTCGCAAACCGTTTGTAATACCTGTGGTTTAGTCGCGAAGACCACAATATCAGCACCATCAATAGCAGTGCTATTATCAGCGAAAGCAGTAATTTGAGTCCAAACGCTGGTGATAGCATCGCGTTGAGCTTCGTTAGGATCAGCAACTCTTATATTCAGTGCACTTTCACCTTGCACTAAACCAGAAATTAAAGCGCGAGCCATATTGCCTGCACCAATAAACGTAATCGTTTTGCTACTCATATCTGAATTAGCTCCTCTTTATTCTCTTGCACCAAAAATACGGGTTCCTATGCGTATAATTGTAGCACCTTCTGCAATGGCCGCTTCACTATCTGCACTCATACCCATGGATAATGTATCAAGCTTAAAGCCTTTTATATTTAAGCCTTGTTTAAGTAAAGCGAGTTTAGAGAACTCTTTTCGCTGCTTATTAAAGTCAGTTTGTGGTGCAGGAATAGCCATTAAGCCACGCAGTTTAAGTTGCGGTAATTTTTCTATTTCAGTGGCGAGTGCTTCAACATCACTGGCTAACACACCTGACTTACTGGCTTCGTTACTAATGTTAACTTGAATACACACATTAATAGCATCAAGGTTTTCTGGGCGCTGCCGATTTAAGCGTTCGGCAATTTTAAGTCTATCAATGGTATGCACCCAATCTACCGTCTCAGCAATCATCTTAGTTTTATTTGATTGTAGTGGCCCAATAAAATGCCACTCAAGGTCTAAATGACTTAATTGTCGTGCTTTTTCTAGCAGTTCCTGCACATAGTTCTCACCAAAACTTGTTTGACCTAAATTAAAAGCTTCTTCTATTTTCTGCACAGAATGATGTTTGCTCACCGCAAGCAACTGAATATCTTTTGTTTTTCTCTGGTAACACTCAGCATATTCTTTTATGGATGCACCGATTGTCAGGAGGTTGTCTGCTAATGTGCTCATGTGTGATAAAGTTACTCGTAAGAATGCATCAAATTAAAACAGTTTGTTGCAAAAATAATTCAATAATAATAAAAATAAGAAGAATCGCATAATGGATATTACACAATTACTCGCTTTCTCAGTAAAAAATGGTGCCTCTGATTTACACCTTTCAGCTGGTGAGCCACCTCTAATACGTGTTGACGGTGATATGCGCCGCGTAAACATGCCTTCGATGGAACATAAAGAAGTGCATAGCATGATTTATGACATCATGAATGACAAGCAGCGTAAAACCTATGAAGAGAGTTGGGAGGCTGATTTCTCTTTTGAAATTCCAGGAGTAGCACGTTTTCGTGTTAATGCCTACAACCAAAACCGTGGTGCCGCGGCTGTATTTCGTACCATCCCTAGCAAGATACTTTCTTTAGAAGATTTAGATGCACCCTCTATTTTTAAGAAAATTGCTGATAAACCTCGTGGATTGGTCTTAGTAACAGGGCCAACCGGTTCAGGTAAATCGACCACACTAGCAGCAATGGTTGATTATAAAAATGATACCGATTACGGACATATTTTAACCATAGAAGACCCTATCGAATTTGTACATCAATCAAAGAAAAGCTTAGTAAACCAACGAGAAGTCCATCGTGACACACAAAGTTTTGATAATGCATTACGCTCAGCATTGCGTGAAGATCCAGATACGATTCTCGTTGGTGAAATGCGTGACCTAGAAACAATCCGTCTTGCACTTTCTGCAGCTGAAACAGGACATTTAGTCTTTGGCACACTACATACAACCAGCGCACCAAAAACTATTGACCGTATTATTGATGTTTTTCCTGCCGCCGAAAAAGACATGGTTCGTTCTATGCTTTCTGAATCTCTCGAAGCGGTAATATCTCAAACCTTATTAAAACGCGTAGGTGGTGGCCGAGTAGCGGCACATGAAATTTTAATGGGCACACGTGCGGTTCGCTCAATGATTCGTGAAAATAAAATTGCTCAAATGAAATCAGCCTTACAAACAGGTGCTGCAGACGGCATGCAAACACTCGATCAAGGTTTACAAAAGTTGATGACACTGGGGCATATCTCTCCGGAAGTTGCTAAAAAGAAAGCTGATAACCCTGTTGCACTGATGCAAAAAGTTTAATAAGTAATATCGATCATTATAAACAAAATATAAAAGAAGAATAAAATGGATAAAGACAGCGCAATTAACTATGTACATCAATTATTAAGTGCAGTGCTTGATAAAGGTGCCTCCGATCTTTTTATTACTACGGGTGCAGCACCATCGGTAAAAATCAGTGGTTTGATGAAACCATTATCTGATAAAAAGCTGGATGCTGATCAAGCAAATTTTTTAGTGCGCTCAATCATGAATGATAAGCAATTAGAAGAATTTGAAGAATTTATGGAGTGTAACTTTGCTGTAAGCTTACCGGGTGTTGCTCGTTTTCGTGTCAATACTTTTACCCAGCGTGGTAATTCAGGCATGGTGCTTCGGCATATTCCTGACTATATCCCTAACTTTAAAGAATTAGTATTACCGCCGGTTTTAAAAGATATTGCGATGACTAAGCGTGGCCTTGTAATTATGGTTGGTGCTACCGGTTCAGGTAAGTCGACCAGCTTAGCTTCAATGATTGATTATCGTAATGATAATTCTGAAGGGCATATTGTTACCATTGAAGATCCAATCGAATTTACACATGAGCACAAAGGCTGTTTAATTACTCAACGCGAAATAGGTGTAGACACGGCAAGCTACGAAATAGCCATGAAAAACACCTTACGGCAAGCACCAGATGTAATTTTATTAGGCGAAATTCGTGATAGAGAGTCAATGGAGTATGCTATAGCTTATGCAGAAACAGGTCACTTATGTATGACCACTTTACATGCTAACAGTACCAACCAAGCACTGGATCGTATTATAAACTTCTTCCCGGAAGAGCGCCGAGATCAACTGCTGTTAGACTTATCATTAAACCTAAAAGCAGTAGTTTCACAACGCTTGGTTAGAAGAGATAAGAAAGAAGGACGACTACCTGCTGTAGAAATTATGTTAAACACACCAATGATGGCTGACTTAATTCACAAAGGTGATGTGACAGGAATGAAAGAGCTTATCGCAAAATCGAATGACCTTGGAATGTGTACTTTTGATCAGGCACTGTTCCGTTTGATTGATGCAAAAATGATTTCCGTACAAGAGGGTTTACGTAATGCAGACTCAATCAATGATTTACGCCTACAGCTAAAACTAAATAGTCGCCACTCAAAGAAAGATGACTTCTTTAAAGGGACGGATAGTCTCTCAATAGAAAGTTTGGAAGAATTATAACCTCGATTACAATAATAATAAAAAAGAGTTAACAATGAAAATTAAGCCTTATCTTGAAGCCATGGTCAAAAAAAATGCTTCTGACCTTTACCTAACAACGGGGGCACATGCTTATCTAAAAATTATGGGTGAGTTTGTCGCTATCTCTAAAGACAAATTAAAGCCAGGCATAATTGCTGCATTCACTAAAGACTTATTATCAGATAAAGAACTAGATGTTTTTAAACGAACGAGAGAAATGAATAAAGGTATCTCGGTTCCAAGTCTAGGACGTTACCGCGTAAACCTTTATTTTCAACGTGGTGAAGTTTCAATGGTAATCCGTTACGTTCGTTCTGATATCCAATCTCCAGATAAATTAGGCTTGCCAGAAGTACTTAAAAGTTTGGTTATGAAAAAAGAAGGTTTATTCTTATTTGTAGGATCTACAGGTGCGGGTAAATCGACCTCAATGGCATCATTAATTCAATACCGAAACGAAAGAAAAACAGGCCACATCCTTACCATTGAAGACCCTATTGAATTCACTTACCGTCATGACAAATCTATTATCGGACAGCGTGAAGTTGGTTTTGATACTCTTTCCTATGAAAATGCCATGCGTGAAGCGATGCGTGAAGCACCCGATGTTATCATGGTAGGTGAAATTCGAAGCTCTGCTACAGCAGAAGCAGCAATGGGGTTTGCAGATACTGGGCATCTTATAATGAGCACCTTACATGCGACAAGCACCATTCAAGCATTAGAGCGCTTAATGTATTTATTACCCTCGGAGCAAAAAGAAAGAGTCTTAATGGACTTATCCTTAAATGTTAGGGCTATCATAGCACAGCGCCTTATTCCAGGAGTGGATGGGCGTTATGTTTTAGCAACCGAAGTTCTCGTTAATACACCTTTCACCGCAGAAGTTATTCGTAAAGGAAACCTACAAGGGTTAAAAGATATTATTGAAAAAGGTGCTGTTGATGGCATGCATACTTTTGATCAGTCACTGGCCGAACTTTATAAAAATGATAAAATTACCCGTGATGAGGCGCTAGAAAATGCCACCTCTAAAAACAATTTAGAATGGATGCTGAACTTTAATGAAGAAAGTGAAGATAAAAACAGCACCCTAAGCGCTCCCTCTATGGGCAAAAACGCACTCCCTGATTTAGTTTAGTGAGCTTACCATTTGGGTGTTTTCCAAATGGATAACTTGAATATTAGAACGAGTGCAGTAAGTCATCAGTGAACTTCCCATTCAGATCTATTTCTGAAATGGGAAGTTCGCTAAACAGCAATCATTTCAAAATCAGATTTACCCACGCCACAGTCTGGGCAAACCCAATCTTCTGGTACATCTTCCCATTTTGTACCGGGTTCAATACCATCTTCAGGCCAACCTTTTGCTTCATCGTAAACCCATGCACATACTGCACACATATATGTTTTCATCTTCATTCCTTATTTTATCAACTTACTCTTCGGCTTAATCAGATACAAGGCTAAATAATTATACCGATTATCTAGTGTTCCTTTAACTTTTGACTGAGTCCTCGTAGAATAGCCTGAAATATACATCAAAAAATAAAAATAATTAAAAAGATACCATTCAATGGAAAAGACTAAAAAAATAGTACTCTCAAACTTGTTAACACAGTTAGTTGCCGGCAAGGTATTGGATTTAAAAACAGCAGAGCAAGCACATACTGATTCTAAATCTCGAAAAATATCTATTACAACGCATCTAGCACAAAAGAAGCTCGTTGATCCAAGCATTTTAGCACTGTACAACAGTAAAGAATATGGATTGAGCTTTGTTGACCTTGATGTTATCGAGATTCCGCTCGATGTCAGCACCCTACTTAATGCAGACATGTTGCGTAAGTTACAAATTGTACCACTATTCAGAATGGGTAAAGCACTGACTGTAGCAGTTGCTGATCCATTCTTTTTATCTAAACTCAGCGATATCCGCTTTGCAACGGAGCTTGTACCTGAGCCTGTTATTGTAGAATACGGTAAATTCCAAAAGATTCTTAATCCTGACTACAGTGAGTCTTCCGTTAATACCGGCATGTCAATTTCATCCGATGCTGCTGCGCAGGACTTAATCTTAGAAACAGAAGATTTAGAAGGCGAGGATAATGAAGAAGAAGACGATTCAGGTGTAGACGTTACCACCTTTGTTAATGAGTTGTTAACCCATGCTATTAATAAAAAGGTATCGGATATCCATATTGAGCCTTACGAAAAAATCTTGCGCGTTCGTTACCGTATAGACGGCATATTACAGGTAGTCAGTATGCCACCCAAGTCTATCGCTAGAAAGATGACATCACGTTTAAAAGTTATGGCACGTTTAAACAGTTCAGAGCGACGTATACCGCAAGATGGGCGAATTCACTTTAAATACGGTGAGCGCCATATCGACTTCCGTGTGAATACACTGCCAACATTATACGGTGAAAAAATCGTAATGCGTATCTTAGATTCAGATACAGCTGCCTTAGGTGTTGATAATCTAGGCTTTGATAAAAAGCAGAAAAAAGATTTAATGGATGCATTGGCAAAACCTGATGGCATGATATTAGTTACCGGCCCGACAGGTTCGGGTAAAACAGTAACGCTTTATGCAGGTTTAAATATTTTAAACACCTCTGAAAAAAATATAGCAACCGCGGAAGATCCTGCAGAAATACAGGTTCCTGGTATCAACCAGGTTAACGTCGATGCGAAAGTAGGTTTAACCTTTGCTAGCGCACTACGAGCCTTCTTACGACAAGATCCAGATATTATTATGGTTGGTGAGATTCGTGACCTCGAAACGGCTGAAATATCTATTAAAGCCGCGCAAACAGGTCATTTAGTATTATCAACACTACATACGAACAGTGCACCAGAAACCCTAACGCGTTTAATCAATATGGGTGTGCCGCCGTTTAATATTGCCTCTTCGGTGCATTTAATTATTGCCCAACGTCTTGCAAGGCGTTTATGTAAATCTTGTAAAACACTTGCTGAAAATATTCCAGAAAAGGCACTTGTTCAGCTGGGGTTCGCTGAAGAAGAGGTAAAATCGCTCAAAATCTTTGAACCTGTTGGCTGTGGAAGTTGTTCTAACGGCTATAAAGGTCGTGTAGGTATCTACCAAGTCATGCCCATTTCTAGTGATATGGAAACCATGATAATGGAAGGTGAAAACTCTTTGCAGCTAGCAATTCAAGCTGAAAAAGAAGGTATTAACGACTTAAGGACATCAGCACTTGAAAAAGTACGTGAAGGTGTAACCTCACTTGCAGAACTAGAACGTGTCACAAAAGATTAATAAAAATAAACTTAGGTAAAAATAATGGCTACAACAGCAGTTGCAAAAAAACCAAATACTAAACCGAAAGAACTCCAAACTTATGAGTGGGCAGGTATTAACAAGGCGGGAGTTAAAATTCGCGGAGAAAACTCTGCGATTAATGAAAACTTTTTAAGAGCTGAATTAAGAAGACAAGGAATTAGCCCTAAAATAATCAAAAAGAAAAGTAATCGAGTCACTGGTGGCGCTGTAAAAACCGTTGACATCTCACAGTTTGCACGCCAGTTAACGACGATGATGCGCGCTGGTGTACCGATGGTTCAATCATTAGATATAATAGCATCTGGACACGAAAAACCTGGGATGCAAAAACTCATCAAACAACTAACTGTCGATATTGAGAGTGGTTCTGATTTAGCAGGAGCATTAGCTAAACATCCCGACCATTTTGACAACCTATTTGTTAACCTTATTCGGGCAGGTGAACAGGCGGGTACGCTGGAAGATATGATCGACAAAGTAGCGACGTATAAAGAAAAAACCGAAACAATGAAGGCAAAAGTGAAAAAAGCAATGATGTATCCCATCAGTGTTTTAGCCATGGCTGTTATTGTTACGGTTATCATGCTCGTTTGGGTTATTCCTACCTTTAAAGATATTTTTGAAGGCTTTGGCGCAGACTTACCCGCCTTCACATTGTGGGTAATTGGTTTATCCGAGTGGTTACAAGCTAATTGGTTCTATCCGTTCAGTATTTTCATTGGTATCTCTATAGCTTACCAGCAAGGTAAAAAACGCTCTGAAAAGTTCCGTCATTTCTTGGATAAGGTCGCATTAAAGCTTCCTATTATGGGAGCTATCGTTAACAAATCTGCTATTGCACGTTTCTCAAGAACCCTATCAACCATGTTTGCAGCAGGTGTCCCACTTGTAGAAGCGATGGATGCTGTAGCGGGCTCTACAGGCAATGTAGTCTATGAAAAAGCCACTTTACAAATAAAAGAAGATGCCTCAAAAGGTGTTCAGTTAAACGTTGCAATGTCAACCACCCAGCAGTTCCCTAATATGGTTATTCAAATGACTAAGATTGGCGAAGAGTCGGGTCGCCTTGAAGAAATGCTGGACAAGGTCGCTGACTACTTTGAAGAGCAAGTCGATGACTTGGTAGACTCTTTATCCAAACAAATAGAGCCGTTAATCATGGCAATACTGGCAGTGTTAGTCGGTGGATTAGTTGTTGCGATGTACTTGCCTATCTTTAAAATGGGTGCGGCTGTAGGTTAAAAGGTGGAGAGAAGAACAAACTAGATTTGTTCTTCTCATAAAAAAGGGATTGGGAAATATGGAAGTTATTACATTACTAGAAACTAACAGCACCTTCTTTTTAGTGGTTGTTGGTTTATTTTCACTACTCGTTGGGAGCTTTCTTAACGCGGCGATTTACCGCATACCCATCATGCTGCAAAACGAATGGCGTAGCGAGTGTCAGGAGCTATTAGGCGGTGAAAGTTCGTCAGAAAACGTCCAAAATTCACAACCGTTTAATCTTTTTGTGCCACGCTCGCAGTGCCCACACTGTGGTCATATGATTACAGCTTTAGAGAATATTCCCGTACTAAGTTATTTATTTTTAAGAGGGAAATGCTCATCCTGTAAAACAGGCATATCAATACAATATCCGTTAATTGAAGTCTTTACCGCTCTATTGTCGGTATTTGTCGCTTGGAAAATAGGCTTTGGCTGGCCCGTTCTTGCTGCATTACTTTTTACTTGGGTACTTATTTTGCTATCACTTATTGATGCAAAAACCATGCTACTACCCGACAACCTCACCCTACCCTTAATGTGGATGGGTATTGCAGTAAACTACTTCTCAGGCTTTGTTGATTTACAAAGTAGCGTACTTGGCGCAATGTTTGGATACCTTTCTCTATGGTCGCTTTTTCATGTGTTCAAGCTCATTACGGGCAAAGAAGGCATGGGCTATGGTGACTTTAAAATACTCGCGGCAATTGGCGCATGGGGCGGCTGGCAAATATTACCTTTCACTGTTTTTGTGGCATCATTTCTCGGTGCTATTTTTGGCATTTTGTGGATGATTATTCAACGCAAAAAAGACAGCCAAGCGATACCGTTTGGCCCTTGGTTGGCTTTAGCTGGTTTTGTTGCCTTTATTTGGCGCGATGAAGTTGTGCTAGCAATGACAAACTATTTTATGATCTGAAAAAGCATAGTAGCTTTAATTACAGTTTTTGATGCAAACTTTTTTTGACTTTACCGTACCGCCACAACTCGCATAAGATAGTCGAAAATTAGCCTGACAACCACAACGTTGAGAACAATTTTGTGCACGAGCACGTGTTGTAACACTTGCCAAAGTAGGCTTAACAGGTCGACTTATAGTAAAAGAAGGTCGGCTCAACGAAGGTAATAAGCTAATATAAGCATGCCGACTCGTGCATTTCCTTTTTTTCATACCTTGCTTCATACAATTGTTAAGATATGTCTCACGTCGAGCTTCCGCTAAATCCATCCTTAATTCGTAAAAATCCAAATCTCTGCGGTATTGCTCTCTTTGATTTAACCAAGTTTCGAGCTTTAGTGGATATTCTTTAAGCAGACTCGGTAACTCTTTTTGCGCTTGATTTTGCGAGATTTTTAAACAACGCTGATATTGGTAGTAACAACTATTATTACATTGATTCAACTGTGATTGACTTTGTTGAACACACACCAAACCTTGCTTGGTTTTAGGTGGTGTTAAGTCATAGGCTATCTTGTAAGATGAGCACGTGGTCAGCAGTGCTAGAATGAAAAAGTATAATAAAAAATGAAATGGTTTTTGAGATGACATTTAAATAGTTCCTCATTACAACTTGTAGCCTTCAGTTACAGTTTTAACCTGCTTTCGAAGACGATAACAGAAACTTAGTCAAAATACCAAACGACGTAAGAGCACCAACTTGCTAATATTAATAGAATTTTATGAATTAAAAGATTTTCTAGGATCACCTCATGATAACCTTTCCTAAAGCTTTAGCTGTACAAACATCATCCTTCAAAAAAGGTGAAACACTTTTTAATCAGGGAGATACCGTAAAACGTATCTTTTTAGTGAATGAAGGCAAAGTAAAGCTGGTGAGAAATACCATTGACGGCACGTCAGTCGTTTTACACGTTGGTTTATCAGGCGAAACTATAGCCGAGGCTTCACTATTTTCTGAGCAGTATCATTGTTCTGCACAAGCCGATGTAGCAAGCACTTTGCAAAGTATTAGCAAACCAGCATTGTTAACACATTTACATAATAATCCACTAGAAATGCAGCAATTATTGGCCGTATTTTCACGCCAAGTTAGAGACTTACGCGCCATTAATGAAATCAAAAATATCCGCTCAGCCAAAGCACGTATCCTTGCTTATATACGGTGTAATATTAGTGAAAACAGACAAATGAAACTTGAATTATCGCTCAAAGAATTAGCGCAGCATATCGGTTTAGCGCATGAAACG